>NZ_JBVHWW010000007.1:127387-228978 GCF_055563995.1 Streptomyces sp. NPDC029164
GTCCCCCCCGCCCTCCCCCCCCCCCTCCCCTCCCCCCCCCTCCCCTCCCCCCCTCCCCCCCCCCCCCCCCCCCCCCCCCCCCCCCCCCCCCCCCCCCCCCCCCCGAGAGCGGGAATCAGGCCGCGACGGCGACCGGGGCCGGGGCGGAGGAGGGCTCCTCGTCCAGCGGGGAGGCCGAGGCGGAGGCGTAGGCCTCCTTGTCCAGGATCCCCTCGCGGGCCGAGACGATGACCGGGACCAGGGCCTGGCCGGCCACGTTCGTGGCGGTGCGGATCATGTCCAGGATCGGGTCGATCGCCATCAGCAGGCCGACGCCCGCGAGCGGCAGGCCCAGCGTGGAGAGGGTCAGCGTCAGCATGACCGTCGCGCCCGTCAGACCGGCCGTGGCGGCCGAGCCGATGACCGAGACGAAGACGATGAGCAGGTACTCCTTGATGCCCAGCTGCACGTCGAAGATCTGCGCGATGAAGATCGCGGCGAGCGCCGGGTAGATCGCGGCGCAGCCGTCCATCTTGGTGGTGGCGCCGAACGGGACGGCGAAGGAGGCGTACTCCTTCGGGACGCCGAGGCGTTCGGTGACCTTCTGGGTGACCGGCATGGTGCCGACCGAGGAGCGGGAGACGAAGGCCAGCTGGATGGCGGGCCAGGCGCCCTTGAAGAACTGGATCGGGTTGACCTTGGCGACCGTGGCGAGCAGCAGCGGGTAGACGCCGAACATCACGAGGGCGCAGCCGATGTAGATGTCGGCGGTGAAGGTCGCGTACTTGCCGATCAGGTCCCAGCCGTACGTGGCGATCGCGGTGCCGATGAGGCCGATGGTGCCGATCGGGGCGAGGCGGATGACCCACCACAGGGCCTTCTGGAGCAGCTCCAGGGCGGACTCGGCGAGGTCCAGGACGGGCTTCGCCTTGCTGCCCAGCTGGAGGGCGGCGATACCGGCGACGACGGCCAGGAAGACGATCTGAAGGACCTTCAGCTCGGTGAACGGCGTGACGATGTCCGTCGGCACGATCCCGGTCAGGAAGTCGATCCAGGAGCCCGTCTTCTTGGGCTCCTTGCCGTCGGCCGCGGTGAGGCCGGTGCCCGAACCCGGGTCGGTCAGCAGGCCGATCGCGAGGCCGATGCCGACCGCGATCAGCGAGGTGATCATGAACCAGAGCAGCGTGCGGGTGGCGAGCCGCGCGGCGTTGTTCACCTTCCGCAGGTTGGTGATCGACACCAGGATCGCGAAGAAGACGAGCGGGGCGATGGCCAGCTTCAGCAGCTGGACGAAGATGTCGCCGGTCTTCTCCAGGGTGGTGGCGAGCCAGCTGATGTCCTGACTGCGGGCTATCCAGCCGAAGAGGACACCGAGGGCGAGACCGGCGACGATCTGGGCCCAGAAGGGGAACTTGAACGAGGCCTTGGCAGGGGCCTGGGGGGTCGCGGACACGGACACTCTCCGGAGGGGGCGCACAAAGACTGGGGGGAAGTGCTGCGGTGGTGATGCGGTGCGGCAGCAGCCGGAAGGAGCCGGCCGGGACCGCTGCTGTATCGATTCAGCTCAACAGCAACAGGCCGCGGACGCGCGGCGGCAGAGGTCGACGTGCAGGCGCATCACGAGCGGGACGCTCGTGGTCATCGGGTGCGCAGCTGTGGTCGACATGTTCAACACGCTAACACTTCTCCTTTGGGAATCTCAAAGGGGCCCTTTGAGACAACGGCGCACGAGGCCCTCTTGCGCCGACCCGGAAAACACCACCGCCCCAGCGTTACGGGCGGTATACCCGGTGCTGGGGCGGTTCGGTGTGTGATGAAGCCAACTGTGCCGTTACGAGCGCACGCGCGCCGCGTCGTCGACCTCGTCCTCCTGGCTGCGGTTCGCGGCGAGCTTCTCCTTCGCACCCGCTACGCGCCCGGAGATCTGCTGGGACATCGTGTCGCGCTGCTTGCGCAGGAGGACGAAGGAGAGCGGCGCGGAGAGGACGAGGGCGAGCAGCACGATCCAGGCGGCGTTGGCGTCGCCGAGGCCGGCGGGCACCCAGCGGAGCCGGACGAGGCCGGCGACGACGACGAGGCATCCGACGAAGATGCCCAGGCGCATCGCGGTGTAGCGGATCGTTGCGCTCGGCTTGAGGGACACGGTGACCCCTTCTCTCTCGTCGTGGTCGTACGTCGGCTGGTGCCCGTCCAGTGAAGCACGCCGGGCCCGCGCCGCGGCCCTCCGGGTCAGTACAGCGGCAGCAGCATCGTGATGTCGTCGCGGTCGTCGCCGGGGGCCACCCGGACGGCGCCGGGGACGCGGCCGACCTCCTTGTAGCCGCAGGAGGCGTAGAAGTGCTCCAGGCCGTGGCCGCCGCGGCAGGTGAGGCGGATGGCGTCGATGTTCCCGACGGAGCGGGCCGCGGCCTCCGTGGCGGCCATCAGCTCGCGCCCGTAGCCCTTGCCCTGGTGGCGGGGATGGACCATGACCGTGTACGCCCACAGCCAGTGGAGCTGCAGCCGGTGGGTGTTGTGGGTGAGGAAGGCGGTCGCGGCGACCGAGCCGTCCTCGTCGCGCCCGACGAGCAGGCGGCAGCTCCCGTCGGCGACGCCGACGAGGTGCTTGTCGAGTGCGGGGCGGATGTCGTCGAAGGTGACCGGCGGTACGAAGCCCACGGCGCCGCCCGCGTTCGAGACGTCGGCCCACAGCCCGAGGATTCCATCACGCAGGGAAGGGTCGACGACCGGGTCCAGGGTGAAAGTAAGGGTCATTTTGCAAGTTTACCCATTACCTCATCGGCCCGTCCAGAAAAAGTTAAACCCCGGCCCATGGGCCGGGGTTAACTCGCCGGGAGAGGGGTCGGCCAGGGCCGACGAGACGTCAGACGCGCATGGCCTGCGGGGTCTCGCGCAGCCCCGCGTCCGGACCGGGGTACTCGCGGATGATCTCGTAGCGCGTGTTGCGCTCGACCGGACGGAAGCCCGCTTCCCGGATCAGCTCCAACAGGTCGTCACGGCCCAGCTTGTTCGGGGTGCCGTAGTTGTCCGCGTCGTGCGTGATCTTGTACTCGACGACCGAGCCGTCCATGTCGTCCGCGCCGTGCTGGAGCGCGAGCTGGGCGGTCTGCACGCCGTGCATCACCCAGAAGACCTTGACGTGCGGCACGTTGTCGAAGAGCAGGCGCGAGACGGCGAAGGTCTTCAGCGCCTCGGCGCCGGTCGCCATCGTGGTGCGCGCCTGGAGCTTGTTGCGCACCTTGCCGTCCTGCATGTCCACGAAGTCGTGCTGGTAGCGCAGCGGGATGAAGACCTGGAAACCGCCGGTCTCGTCCTGGAGCTCGCGCAGCCGCAGCACGTGGTCCACGCGGTGGCGCGGCTCCTCGATGTGCCCGTACAGCATCGTCGAGGGGGTCTTGAGGCCCTTCGAGTGCGCCAGCCGGTGGATGCGCGACCAGTCCTCCCAGTGGGTGCGGTGGTCGACGATGTGCTGGCGCACCTCCCAGTCGAAGATCTCCGCGCCGCCGCCGGTGAGCGACTCCAGGCCGGCCTCGATCAGCTCGTCCAGGATGTCGGAGGCCGACATGCCGGAGATCGTCTCGAAGTGGTGGATCTCGGTCGCCGTGAACGCCTTCAGCGAGACGTTCGGCAGTGCCTTCTTCAGCTCCGAGAGCGAGCGCGGGTAGTAGCGCCACGGCAGGTTCGGGTGCAGGCCGTTGACGATGTGCAGCTCGGTGAGGTGGTCGTTCTCCATGGCCTTGGCCAGGCGCACGGCCTCCTCGATGCGCATCGTGTACGCGTCCTTCTCGCCCGGCTTGCGCTGGAACGAGCAGTACGCGCACGAGGCGGTGCACACGTTCGTCATGTTGAGGTGCCGGTTGACGTTGAAGTGGACGACGTCACCGTTCTTGCGCGTGCGCACCTCGTGGGCGAGGCCACCGAGCCAGGCCAGGTCGTCCGACTCGTAGAGGGCGATACCGTCCTCACGGGTCAGCCGCTCGCCGGAGCGGACCTTCTCCTCCAGCTCACGCTTGAGCCCAGCGTCCATGTACCGGTCGCCTCCTCTAGATGCCTCTGCCTGTCCTGCGAACCCTGCCCCACCGTACTCTCAGGCTTCCTCGGGCAGCTCCCCGACCCGGTTCTCCCACTTCGTGGAGAGCACGATGGTGGTGCGGGTGCGCGAGACGCCCTTGGTGCCGGAGAGCCTGCGGATGATCTTCTCCAGGCCGTCCACGTCGTTGGCGCGCACCTTGAGCATGAACGAGTCGTCGCCGGCGATGAACCAGCAGTCCTCGATCTCGTTGAGGTCGCGCAGCCGCCGGGCCACGTCCTCGTGGTCGGCGGCGTCGGACATGGAGAGTCCGATCAGCGCCGTGACGCCGAGGCCGAGCGAACGCGAGTCCACGGTCGCGCGGTAGCCGGTGATGACGCCGGCCGTCTCCAGACGATTGATGCGGTCGGTGACGCTGGGGCCGGAGAGGCCCACGAGACGGCCCAGCTCCGCATACGAGGCACGACCGTTCTCCCGGAGTGCCTGGATGAGCTGCCTGTCCACCGTGTCCATTACGTGGAGCCTTCCATTATTCGGCGATCCTGCAAGTCTAGGTATAGAATCTAAGGCACACAGGGTCAACACCCTGCGAAATCTTTCAGCAGATCAATAACGATCTTCAGGAGTGGTTCACCGTGTTCACGATCGAGATGGCCCACGCACACATGCGACAGCTCCAGGAGCTGGCCAACCGATCCCGTGCCCACCAGCCCGCCGCCGCCTACCGCGTCGACAAGGCCCGCAAGCCGCTGTCCGGCAAGAAGGCCTAGTCACCACCGTTCGCTCCCCGGGGAGTTCGGGACCCTCCCAGCTCCCCCTCCCAACGGCGGTACAGCCGGTGCGGCACCCCTGCCGCGTCCAGCACCCGCCCCGCGACGAAGTCCACCAGATCCTGGATGTGCGTCGCACCCGCGTAGAACGCCGGAGAGGCGGGCAGCACGACCGCGCCCGCCTCGTCCAGCGCCACCAGGGCCTTGAGCGTCTGTCCGTTCAGCGGGGTCTCCCGCACCGCGACCACCAGCCGGCGCCGTTCCTTGAGCGTCACGCTCGCCACGCGCTGGAGCAGGTCCTTCGACAGTCCGAGCGCCACCCCCGCCACGCAGGCCGTGGACGCGGGGACGATCAGCATCCCCTTGGCCGGGTACGAGCCCGAACTCGGGCCTGCGGCCAGGTCCCCGGCGCCCCAGTACCGGACGTCGTCCAGTTCGGGCCGCGCGAAGGTCCCGGGCTTCCCGTCGGCTCCCCGCTGCAGCCACTCCCCCAGATCGTCCCGCCAGTGCGCGTCGCGGAAGGCGATCCCGGTCTCGTCCAACAGGGTGAGCCGCGAGGCCCGGCTGACCACCAGGTCGACGCTCTCCCCCGCCGCCAGCAGTCCGCGGAGCACCGCCGCCGCGTACGGCGTCCCGGACGCCCCGGAAACCCCGACCACCCACGGGGTGCGCTTGCGCTCAGTCATACCTCCGAGACTATCCGGCCACCCCCGGCGGGCACTCGGTAAGGTGCCCGGACGTTCCGTACTGGGGCGCTACGAGGGGGACGGACACGATGAGCACGACGAGCACGACGGTGCATCAGGGCGAGTGGCGGCAGAGCGACCGCGTGAAGACGGCCGCGAAGCTCATGCTGGGCTGGGTGGCCCTCCTGTGGGTCCTGGAGGCCGTCGACTACGCCACCGGGCACGCGCTGGACGCGTACGGGATCGTGGCCCGCGACCCGGACCGCCTGACGGGCGTCGTCACCGGTTCCTTCCTCCACCTCGGCTTCGACCACGTCGCCTCCAACAGCGTTCCGCTGCTGGTCCTCGGTTTCATAGCGGCCCTGTCCGGGATCCGGCACTTCCTCGCGGTGTGCGGGCTGATCATGCTGGCGGACGGCATCGGCACCTGGCTGATCTCCCCGCCGAACACCATGACCCTGGGCGCCTCGGGCGTCGTCTTCGGGCTCTTCGGCTACCTGGCGGTCCGCGGCTTCGTGGAGCGCAAGGTGCTGGGCGTCGCCGTCGCCGTGGGCATCGCGGCCGTCTGGGGCGGCACGATCGTGACGGGCATCCTCCCGACGGACGCGGGCGTCAGCTGGCAAGGCCACCTCTGCGGCCTGGTCGGCGGAGTGCTGACGGCGCTGTTCTACCGCCGCCCGGCCCGCCGGCGCCCCGCCCTCACGGGCTGACGACAGAGGGCGGAGGGCTCAGGGCCGAGGGCTCAGGGCCGAGGGCTCAGGGCGAAGGGCCGAGGGCCGAGGGCCGACGGCTGCTCAGAAGGTCAGGCCCCGGACCACGAGGTCCAGCGAGGCGCACACGAACAGGGCGACGCCGATGAAGCCGTTGACAGTGAAGAAGGCCCGGTTCAGGCGGGACAGGTCGTGCGGCGTCACGATGGTGTGCTCGTAGAAGAAGGCCACGACGACGATCGCCAGGCCCACCCAGAACAGCGCGCCCGCGTCGGTCGCGAGGGCGTACCAGACCAGCAGGGCCGTGGTCACGACGTGCGCGCCGCGGGCGCCCCACAGGGCGGCCGGGACGCCGAAGCGGGCCGGGACGGACTTGACCCCGTCCGCGCGGTCCGAGGCCACGTCCTGGGAGCCGAAGATCAGGTCGAAGCCGCCGATCCACACGCCCACGGCCAGGCCCAGGATCACCGCGTCCCAGGACCACTCGCCGGTGACGGCCAGCCAGGCCCCGATCGGCCCTATGGCCTGGGCCAGGCCCAGGATGGCGTGCGGGAAGTTCGTGAACCGCTTGCCGTACGGGTACACCACCATCGGGATCACCGCGACGGGCGCCAGCATCAGGCAGAGCGGGTTCAGCAGCGCCGCCGAGCCGAGGAAGACGACGAGCGCGATCCCGGCGCCGGTCCAGGCCGAGCGGACCGACACCGCGCCGGTGACCAGCTCGCGGCCGGCCGTGCGCGGGTTGCGGGCGTCGATCTCGCGGTCGATGATCCGGTTGGCGGCCATCGCGAAGGTCCGCAGCCCCACCATGCAGACCGTGACGAGCAGCAGCGTGCCCCAGTGCACGTGCCGGTCGAGCTGGAACATGGCGGTGAGGGCGGCGATGTAGGCGAAGGGCAGCGCGAAGACCGAGTGCTCGATCATCACGAGCCGCAGGAACGCCTTGACCTTGTTGCCCGCCTCCGGCGCGGGTCCCGGTCCGAGGACACCCTCGGCGGTCGTCATCATGCGAGATCCCTCCGGAACTGTTCGAGTTCGGCCCTCAGCCCGTCGAGCGGTACCGGCCCTGTCTCCATGTCGAGGTGATGGGTCTGCTCGTGCCCCGACGGGGTCAGCCGGACCCTGAACGCGATGGCGTCGTCGTCGACCAGGACGGCGGGCAGCCGCAGGGGCTTGCCCCGGCCCTCGCTCACCTCGGCCCGGAAGGCCTCGGATCCGGCCGCACGGGTGCGGGCCGGCAGGCCCTCCGCGAAGGCGGTGACCTCCTCGGCTTCCACGTGGGGGGCGGTGAGCGCGACCCGGACCTCGTCGCAGCCGATCCGCGGTCTCGGGGTCACGCGAGGCTCCTGCGGAAGTCATCGAGGTCGGCCAGCAGGCTCGCGCGGGAGATCGTGCCCGTCTCCAGGGAGACCGTGGGCGCCCCCTCGGGCTCGGGCGGGGTGGCGTGGACCGTGAACACGTAGCCCTCGCCCGTGCGGGCGTCGGTGTTCGGGCGGCCGTCGAGCCGCAGCACCGCGCCGGCCTCGACGGTGAACGGCTCGCCGGTGCCCAGCGCGGCCTGCAGCCGCTCCGCGAAGTCGTCGACCTCGGAGTCGCGCACGCCGGGCAGCTCGAAGCCGCCGTCGGATTCGAAGTCGTCGTCCAGCACCAGGGTCCACATGTTGCCCGGGCCGGCGAATTCCTCGGGCGAGATGCCCGCCTGCTCGGCGGCCACGCGGACACCCGGGTCCGCCGGGTCGAGCGCGGGGCGCACGAGGAGCATGAACGTCGTGTCCTCGCCGATGAACAGCGCCGGTCCGCCGAATTCGGAACTCACAGGCCGTACTCCTTCCAGCGGCGGTCCACCAGGGCCGCCGTCGCGGGGTCGGACTCGACCATGTCGGGCCAGCCGCCGTCGCGGGTGTAGCCCTCCTCGGGCAGCTTCTTCGTCGCGTCGATGCCCGCCTTGCCGCCCCAGAACTGCTGGTACGAGGCGTGGTCCAGGTGGTCCACCGGGCCTTCCACGACGGTGAGGTCGCGGGAGTAGTCCGTGTTGCCGAGCGCCCGCCAGGACACCTCGTGCAGGTCGTGGACGTCGCAGTCGGCGTCCACCACGATGATCAGCTTGGTCAGCGACATCATGTGCGCGCCCCAGATGGCGTGCATGACCTTCTGCGCGTGCTTGGGGTACTTCTTGTCGATCGAGACGATCGCGCAGTTGTGGAAGCCGCCCGACTCGGGCAGGTGATAGTCCACGATGTCCGGCACGATGATCTTGAGGAGCGGCAGGAAGAAGCGCTCGGTCGCGCGGCCCAGCGGGCCGTCCTCCGTCGGCGGCCGGCCGACGACGATCGACTGGAGCAGCGGGCGCTTGCGCATCGTCACGCAGTCGATCTTCAGTGCCGGGAAGGGCTCCTGCGGGGTGTAAAAGCCGGTGTGGTCGCCGAAGGGACCCTCCGGCAGCATCTCGCCGGGCTCCAGCCAGCCCTCGATCACGACCTCCGCGTTGGCCGGGACCTGGAGCGGGACCGTCTTGCAGTCGACCATCTCGATCCGCTTGCCGGCGACGAAGCCGGCGAAGAGGTACTCGTCGATGTCGCCCGGCAGCGGCGCGGTGGACGCGTACGTCACCGCGGGCGGGCAGCCGAACGCGATCGCGACGGGCAGCCGCTCGCCGCGCTTGGCGGCCACCGCGTAGTGGTTGCGGCTGTCCTTGTGGATCTGCCAGTGCATGCCGATGGTGCGCTTGTCGTGGCGCTGGAGGCGGTAGAGGCCGAGGTTGCGCACGCCCGTCTCGGGGTGCTTGGTGTGGGTCAGGCCCAGGTTGAAGAAGGACCCGCCGTCCTTGGGCCAGGTGAAGAGCGCGGGCAGCTGGTCCAGGTCCACGTCGTCGCCGGTGAGGACGACCTCCTGGACGGGCGCGGAGTCGCCCTTCACCTTCTTCGGCGGCACGTGCACCATCGAGCCGAGCTTGCCGAAGGCCTCGCGGACGCCGATGAAGCCCTGCGGCAGCTCCGGCTTGAGCAGGCCGCCGATCTTCTCGCTGATCTCGCCGTAGGACTTGAGGCCGAGGGCCTTCAGGAGGCGGCGGTCGGTCCCGAAGACGTTCATGGCCAGCGGCATGGCCGAGCCCTTGACGTTCTCGAAGAGGAGCGCCGGGCCGCCCGCCTTGTTCACTCTGTCGACGATCTCCCCGACCTCCAGGTACGGGTCGACTTCGGCCTTGATGCGCTTGAGGTCGCCCTCCCGCTCCAGAGCCCGGAGCAGCGAGCGGAGATCGTCGTAAGCCATAGGGGCAAGTATCCGTCACCAACTACTCTGGAGGTGTCACCGGGGCCCGAGCGGGCCTGCCGTCACTGCCGGGGAGTCGGTTCCACACCGTGCTGCGCTATCTGCCGTTCCTGCTGATCCTCGCGCTGACCATCTATGCCTTCATCGACTGCCTGAACACGCCGGAGGAAGAGGTCAAGCACCTTCCCAAGGTGGTCTGGGTGATCATCATCCTGCTCTTCTCGATCGTCGGACCGGTGGTGTGGCTG
Organism: Streptomyces sp. NPDC029164; assembly: GCF_055563995.1. Taxonomy (NCBI): domain Bacteria; kingdom Bacillati; phylum Actinomycetota; class Actinomycetes; order Kitasatosporales; family Streptomycetaceae; genus Streptomyces; species Streptomyces sp. NPDC029164. The sequence goes on from NZ_JBVHWW010000007.1 coordinate 137,081, forward strand.
TTCGCGGGCAAGAAGCGGGTCGCCTCCGGCGGGGGACGCGGGCCCCGGGGTCGGACCCAGTGGGTCGCGCCCGACGACAATCCGGAGTTCCTCAAGCGCCTGCGCGACGAGCAGGAGAAGGACAAGGGCACCGACAAGGGCGACCAGCCCTAGGGCCTGTCGTCACACTCCCGTCGTCGCCCGGCGGGGCAGACGGGAGGTTGACGACAGGCCCTGGCCGCGGCCCGCGGCCTCCAGGGCCGCGCGGGCGAAGGCGCGGACCGCGCCCGAGTTGTCGGCCGCCCGCCAGACCAGGCCGTAGCCGACCGGCTCGGCGTCCGTGAAGGGGACGTAGGAGACGCCCGGGCGGGCGTGGTACGTGGCCGTGTGGGCCGCCGTCAGCAGGGCGCCCCGGCCGGCCGCGACCAGCATCAGCGCCTCCTGCATGTTCGTCACCTCCGGTCCGCGCCGGATGGGCCGCCCGGCCGGGGTGCGCGCCGGGCTCTGGGCCTCCCGGCGGTACGGCGGCAGGTCCCCGGCGATGGTCAGCAGCGGGACCCCGGCCAGCTCCTCCAGCGATACGGAGTCCCGGCCGGCCAGCGGGTGCCCGGCGGCCACGGCCAGCACCCGGGCCTCGGTGAGCAGCGCGGGCCCCTCCCCCAAATCGGCCTCGCGGACCGGGAATTCGGTGACCTGCACGTCGAAGTCGCCGCTGCGCAGCCGGCCGTACGGGTCGGAGAGCGGCACCTCGCACACCTCGACCGCCAGCCCGGGGTGGGTGGCGCGCAGGGCCTCGGCCGCCTTGAGGACGAGCTCCCCGGTGGGCGGGGTGGTGAAGCCGACGTGCAGGACGCCGTCGGCGGCGCGGGCGGTGGCCGCGGCCCGTTCCAGGGCGGCGGAGATGCCCCGGTGGTGGGGTTCGAGGTCGTCCCGCAGCTGCCGGCCGAGGGCGGTGAGGGCGACCCTGCGGCTGGTGCGCAGGAAGAGCGGGGCGCCGACGCGGCGCTCCAGGCGCTGGACGAGCTGGCTGACGCGGGCGCGGGAGAGCAGCATGCGCTCGGCGGTGCGGCCGAAGTGCAGTTCCTCGGCGAGGATCAGGAAGCAGTCCAGCTCGTCGCGATCGGTCAGCATGACTGAACGAACGTTGCTCTCTTCGGCGTTGTTCCCCCTCGGGCCGCGGACGAGGGTGGTGGTCATGACCGAAGAGAGAATCCGCGGCCGCCGTCTCGGCGTGCTGCTTGTCCTGTGCGGCGCGATCTTCCTGGAAGGCATCGACGTCGCGATGCTGAACGTCGCCCTGCCGTCCATCCGCGCCGATCTCGGGCTCGGCACCGGCGAACTGCAGTGGGTGATGAGCGCCTACGTCCTCGGCTACGGCGGCTTCATGCTGCTGGGCGGCCGGGCGGCCGACCTGTTCGGGCGGCGGCAGATGTTCGTCGGCTGGCTCGCCGTCTTCCTCCTCTTCTCCGGCCTCGGCGGGCTCGCCACCGAGGGGTGGCAGCTGATCGCCGCCCGGTTCGTGACGGGGGTCGCGGCGGCCTTCATGACCCCGGCGGGCCTGTCGGTCATCACCACCGGCTTCGACGAGGGGCCGCAGCGGGACAAGGCGCTGCTGGTCTACTCGGGCACGGCGGCCGGCGGGTTCTCCATCGGCCTGGTCGCGGGCGGGCTGCTGGCCTCGGCCGACTGGCGCTGGGTGTTCTTCGCGCCGGTGGCGCTGGCCGCGCTGATCCTGCCGGCGGCGCTGGTCCTCGTACCGAGGTCGCCCCGGCCCCAGCGGGTACCGGGGCAGCGCCTGGACCTGGCGGGCGGGCTGCTGGTCACCGCCGCCGTGGTGGTCCTGGTGCTCGGTGTCGAGCGGGCGGCGCACGCCGGGGCCTGGGCGACGGCCGCCACGGTAGCGGCGGGGCTGGCGCTGCTGGGGGTGTTCGCCGCCGTGGAGCGGCGGGCCGCCGAGCCGCTGGTGCGGCTCGGGATCCTGCGCTCCGGGCCGCTGCGGCGGGCCAATGCCGCCGGTCTGCTGTTCTCGGGCGCGTTCTTCGGTTTCCAGTTCCTGGTGGTGCTCTACCTGCAGGAGCTGCGGGGCTGGTCGACGCTCCAGACGAGCTTCGCGATGATCGTGATCGGGATCGACGCGGTGCTCTCGCCGACGGTGGTGCCGAAGCTGGTGGCCCGGTTCGGCAACGGCCGGCTGATCTTCGGCGGGCTGCTGCTGGCGGCGCTGTCGTACGGGCTGTTCCTGCCGCTGGGCGCCGACTGGTCGTACCTGGCGATGCTGCCGAGCCTGGCCCTGCTGGGGCTCGCCTTCGCGCTCGTCTACGGGCCGCTGACCATCGTGGCCACCGAGGGCGTGGAGGAGGCGGAGCAGGGGCTCGCGGGCGGGCTGCTCTACACGGCCTTCCAGTTCGGGGCGGCGCTCGGGCTGTCGGCGGTGACGGCGGTGTCGGCCTCCTTCGCCGTCCCGCTGGAGGGGTACCGGGCCGCGCTGCTGATCCCCTTCGCGGCGGTGCTCGTGGCGGCGGCGGTCAGCGTGCCGGGGCTGCGGCGGCCGGGCGCCGGGCGGGTGGTGTCCCGGGCGGGCGCCGGGGCCGGGGCACCGGCCCCGGACCCGGACCCGGCCGCCCGGCCCCCCGGCGCGGCGGCGGCGCGCTCCTGAGCCGTCCGGGTCACTGCGCCCAGGGCAGGACGCGGGTGCCCTCGGTCCCCGGGACGGTGACCACGCCGTCGGCGCGCATGGCCACGTACGCCTCGAAGTGCTCGGGGGCGTGGATCCGGCGCAGTACGCCGGGCGGAAGGACCAGGCTCTGGCCGGCGGCGACCTTCTCGGTGCGGCCGTCGCAGGTGACCTCCAGGGAGCCGGCGGTGAGCAGCCAGACCTGCTCGCGGTTGACGGAGTGCTCGGGGCCGGTGATGCCGGCGGCCATGTCGACGTGCCAGGTGCTGAGCTCGGAGCTGCCGCGGCTGGGGGCGGCGTGGCCGGTCATGGTGGCGTTCGGGGTGACGGTGACGTGCTCGGGCGAAACGGTGATGACGTGCAAGGCGGTCCTCGTCTTCTCGGGCGCGACTGAGTCAAGCTGCTTTACTCGACAGGGGTGAGTAAAGCAGCTTGACTCAGTCGTGTCACCATATTTGCGTGACGAGAGAAGAGAACGAGGGCGTCGAGCTGACCTTCCTGCTCGGCCTGGGCTTCCAGCTGATGCTGGGAGAGTTCACCCGGCGCGTCGCCGAGGCCGGATATCCGGACCTGCGCCCGCTGCACGGCATGGCCTTCCAGGCCCTGAAGGGCCCCGGCGCCACCGCCACCGAGCTCGCCGAACGGCTCGGGGTGACCAAACAGGCCGCCGGGCAGATCGTCGACGAGCTGGAGAAGCGCGGCTACGTCCGGCGCGAGCCGCATCCCGGGGGCGGCCGCCGCAAGCTGGTCGTGCTGACGGCGGCGGCCGACGCCCACCTCGCGGTCGCGGGCCGGATCCTGCACGGGCTGGAGGCCGAGCTGGAGGGCAGCGCCGACCTCACGGTCCTGCGCCGGGAGCTCGGGCACCTCGTGCGCGCACTCCACGGCGACGGCGGGCTGCCGCCCCTGCGCCCGGTGTGGTGAGGGCGGCCGGCCCGGCGGCTCGGGCTCTGGCGGCTCGGACCCGGCGGCTCAGGCCCGGTCTGCTCAGGCCCGGTCTGCTCAGGCCCTGGTGAAGGAGGCGTAGGCCTCGCGCAGCTGCGACCAGCGGGCGTCCGTCCAGGCCGCCCAGTTCGCCGGCCGCCCCGACAGGGCGGATTCCAGCAGCTCGAAGTGCTCGTGCCAGCCGGCCAGGCAGTCGAGGCGCTCGTCCTCCGGCCCGCCCCGCTCGTTCACGAACCGGATCACCGTCGAATCGGTGCCGACCGCCTCCAGGTGGAAGCGGATCCGCCCGTGCTCGGTGACCGTGTACTCCACGACCCGCTCCACGTCCCAGGCGGTGACCCGCCCGGTCGCCACGGTCCCGGTGTTCAGCCAGCGCAGCGTGACCGCCCCGCCGAGCCTGCGCTCCAGGACGTCCGCCGCGGCCAGCCAGCCGCGCAGCCCCTCCGGCGTGGTCAGGGCGGGCCAGAGCGCCGCGTAGGAGTACGGCAGGTGCAGCTCGAAGCGGAGCAGCCAGCGGTCCTCGCCGCGGCGCTCGCTGGTGGCGTGGCTCACGAGAGACATGCCACCAGCGTCCCACTCCCGCGGGTCAGACGCCCGAGTAGGAGTGCAGGCCGTTGAGGAACATGTTCACGCCGTAGTAGTTCCAGATCCAGCAGGCGAAGGCGAAGAGCGCGAGGTACGCGGCCTTGCGGCCCTTCCAGCCGGCGGTGGCGCGGGCGTGCAGGTAGGCGGCGTACGCCACCCAGGTCACGAAGGACCAGACCTCCTTGGGGTCCCAGTTCCAGTAGCGGCCCCAGGCGTCGCCGGCCCAGATCGCGCCCGCGATGATCGTGAAGGTCCACAGCGGGAAGACGGCCGCGTTGATCCGGTACGAGAACTTGTCGAGCGAGGCCGCGGAGGGCAGCCGCTCCATGACGGAGGCGTAGAACTTCCCCGCGGTCCCGCCGTTCGCGATCCGGCCCTCGTAGGCGTCGCGGAAGAGGTAGAGGACCGCGCCGGCCGCGCCGATGTAGAAGACGGCGCCGCAGAAGATCGCGGTGGAGACGTGGATCCACAGCCAGTACGAGTGCAGGGCCGGGACCAGCTGGTCGCTGTCGGTGTAGAGGATCTTGACGGCGATGCCGAGGTCCAGCAGCACGCTGGTGACCAGGATCAGACCGAGCCAGCGGACGTTCTTCTTCAGCGCGAGCAGCGCCAGGTACGTGCCGACGGCCACCGTGGAGAAGGTGATCGAGAACTCGTACATGTTGCCCCACGGGGCCCGCTGCACCGACATCGCGCGGGCGAGGACGCCGCCCGCCTCGATGAGGAAGGCGAGCGCGGTCAGCGAGATCGCGATCCGCCCGTACAGGTCGCCCTGCACGGTGCCGCCACCCGCGCCGGGGCCGTCCGGCACGTCGCGGGTGCCGGCGGCCGAGCGGGTGACGACCTTCGGCTGGTCGAGGACGGCCGTGCTGCCGCCCTTGCCGCGGACCTGCACGGCGGGCGCGGCGCCGGCCCGGTCCTGCTCGGACCCGGTCAGCGCGGCGGCCGTACGGGCCACTTTGCTGCGGCTGCCGAAGGTCCACTCGGCGATGTGCGCGAAGAAGGCGAGCGTGTAGACCGCCATCGACGAATAGATCAGGTAGTTGCTGATCTGAGCCAGGTTCTCATTGGCTGCGGCTGCGAGCGGCGTCATCCGCGCTCTCCTTCAGGGGTTTCTTCGACACGTGGTTCGGCAAGTGCGGCGGGCGCGGTCGGCGCCTGCTGGTGCAGCACGGCGGCGAGGGCCGCCAGCTCCTGCGGGAGCCTGGTGGACTCGCTGCGGCCCAGGCCCGCCATCTCGACGACGGTCACGCCGTCCGGGCCGGCCACCGCGCGGACCCAGATCCGGCGGCGCTGGATGAACAGGGACCCGGCCAGGCCCGCGATGGCGGCGATCGCGCCGGCGAGGGCGAGGCCGCTGCCGGGCTGGTGGGTGACGGAGAAGGTGGCCCACCGCTCGATGCCCTCGAACTTCACGGTGCCCGCGCCGTTCGGCAGGGTCATCGTGTCGCCGACCTTGAGCTTCTGCTTGAACGGCTCGCCGGACTCGTCCTTGAAGGACTGCATCTTGTCCGTCTTGAGCACGTACACGTTCTGCGGCAGGCCCGAGTCCACGCCGAGGCTGCCGTGCCAGGCGTTGAGCATGAGCCGCGGCTGGAGCAGGGCCGGGAACTGCGAGAACATCGTGCCCATGCCCTCGCCGGCGTAGCTCGGCACGAAGACGGCGTTGAAGCCGAGCTGCTCCGCCTTGCCGTCCTTGTCCTTGTAGCCGTCGGTGACCTTGACGGCTCCCGTGGAGGTGAGGTTGGAGTCCTGCGGGAGCATCGGCACGGCGTCCTTGTAGATCACCTTGCCGGTGGGGTCGGTCACCGAGAGGATCGGCGCGTAACCGTGGCCCAGCAGGTAGACCTTGGAGCCGTCGACCTGGAGCGGCTTGTTGACCTGGATCTCGCGCTTCTGCGGCTTGCCGTCGGCGCCCTCGCTGAAGGTGACGTACGCCTTGAAGTCGCGCGGGGTGCCCTTCTGCGGGCCGCTCAGCTCGTACGTCGCGTCGAACCGGTCCAGCGTGAAGCTGAACGGCGGCAGGTCGTCGGGGTGGAAGAGGGTGCCGGCCTTGAAGTCGTCGTACTGGGTGAGGGTGTTCGAGAAGCCGGTGCCGCGCAGGACCAGCTTGCCGCCCTCGGACTTGAAGTACTGGCCCCAGGCGAAGGCCACCAGCATCACGATCAGCGCGACGTGGAAGATCAGGTTGCCGGCCTCGCGGAGGTAGCCCTTCTCCGCCGCGACGTGCCCCTTGCCGGCCTCGGTGCGGAAGCGGCGCCCGCGGAGCACCGCCGTGGCGGACGAGAGGACCTCGTCGGGAGACTTGCCGGTGCGCCAGGTGGTGTGGGCGGGGAGCCTGTCGAGCCGCTTGGGGGCGCCCGGCGGACGGCCGCGGAGCTGGCCGACGAACTGCCAGGAGCGCGGCAGGATGCAGCCGACCAGCGAGATGAACAGCAGCAGGTAGATCGCGGAGAACCACACCGAGCTGTAGACGTCGAAGAGCTGGAGCTTCTCGGCGACGGTCACCCAGGAGGCGTGGGTCCGCTTCCAGTCGGCGACCTTCATCTCGTCGACGTTGCTCTGCGGGATGAGGGAGCCGGGGATGGCGCCCAGCGAGAGCAGGAAGAGCAGGATCAGCGCCACCCGCATGGAGGTGAGCTGCCGCCAGAACCAGCGGGCCCAGCCGATCACCCCGATGCCGGCGGCCGGGCCGCTCGGGCTGTCCTCCAGCGGGGCGGTGGAGAGCTGGGCTCCGGCCACGGCCTCCGCGGCGGCGGACTCGGGCGACGCCCCGGTGGGTGCCTTGTCAGTCGTACTCATGTCCGTGTAGTCCTCAGATCCCCACCGTGAAGCTTTGGGTCCAGCTCTGCATGTCGCTGACGATGCCGGCCCACATTCCCGTGACGAGCAGCAGACCGGTCAGGATCAGCATGCCTCCGCCGATGCGCATCACCCACGCATAGTGCTTCTTCACCCAGCCGAACGCACCGAGCGCCTTGCGGAACGCGATCGCGGTGAGGATGAACGGCAGGCCGAGCCCGAGGCAGTAGGCGACGGTCAGCAGCGCGCCCCGGCCGGCGCTCGCCTGGTCGAGGGAGAGCGTGGTGACGGCCGCGAGGGTCGGGCCCATGCAGGGGGTCCAGCCGACGCCGAAGAGCACGCCGAGGAGCGGGGCGCCGATCAGGCCCGCCGTCGGCTTCTTGTGGAAGCGGAACTCCCGCATCGTCAGGCCCGGGATCGCGCCCATGAAGAACAGACCGAGAACGATCACCAGGCCGCCCAGGACCCGGGAGATGATCTCGTTGTTCTCCCGGAGGGTCTCCCCGAAGTAGCCGAAGAGCGCGCCCGTGGAGACGAAGACGACGGTGAAGCCCGCGATGAACAGGGCCGCGCCCGCCAGCATCCGCCCGCGCCGCGCCTCGGCGAGGTCGGCGCCGCTGACGCCGGTCACGTAGGAGAGGTAGCCGGGGACCAGCGGGAGGACGCAGGGCGAGAAGAAGGAGACCAGCCCGGCGAGGACCGAGATGGGCAGCGCCAGCAGCAGTGCCCCGTTCAGCACGGTGGTGTTCACGCCGGCCGCCTCGGCGGCGAGCACGTAGTCGACCACGAGGTCACTGCTCCGCGAGGATCGGGTCGATCATCGAGCGCAGTTGCTCCTCGCCCAGCGGGGCCAGGGTGCGGGCGGCGATCTTTCCCTCCCGGTCGAGGATGATCGTGGAGGGGATCGCGTTCGGGTTGAGCGTGCCCTTGGGGAAGCGCAGTATCAGCTTCCCGGCGGGGTCGTAGAGGCTCGGGTAGGTGATCCCGAAGGTCTCCTCGAAGGAGGCCGCGTTCTGCGTGCTGAGGTCGCGGGTGTTGATGCCGACGAAGGCGACGTCCTTGCCGGCGTCGGCCAGCTCGTTGGAGACCTTCGCGAAGGCGGGAGCCTCGGCGCGGCACGGCGGGCACCAGGAGCCCCAGATGTTGAGGACGACGACCTTGCCCTTGAGGGTGGTGGTGTCGAGGGTCTTCCCGTCGACGGTCTCGCCGTCGAGCTTGGGGGCCTCGTCGCGCTCCCCCTTGGCCGCGGTGGTGATTCCGGTCGCGCCCGTGACGTAGTTGCCACCCGTGGAGGTCGTCTTGCCGCTGTCCGAGCCGGTGCAGGACGTCAGGGTCATGACGCCCGCGACGGCCACCGCGGTCAGCAGGGTGGCACGGCCACCGGTCGAGCGGCAGCTACTTCGACGGGCACGGGCGCGGCTAAGGCTCATGTGAAAAGTTTCGCATGAGCAATTCGCGGATCTACCGCGCCCCCCGCGGGGCTGTCAATGCCCTGGTCAGGCAATGGACGGGCGGAGACCGGCCACGATCGGGCCGCACGCGGGGCCGCGGTCAGGCCGCGGTCGGGCCGCGATCGGGTCGCGGTCGGGTCGCGGTCAGGCCTCGGTCAGGTACGTGTTCCAGCCGCCGACGGGCGACCGGCCCGGGCCGAGACCGCGGAGCCTGGCCAGCACGTTGGGGTCCTGGACGTCCAGCCAGTCGGTGAACTGCCGGAAGGATACGAGCCGTACATCCCTTTTGTCCGCCATGCCCTTGAGGGCTTCCTCGACGGCGTCCATGTAGATGCCGCCGTTCCATTCCTCGAAGTGGTTGCCGATGAAGAGCGGCGCGCGGTTGGTCTCGTAGGCCCGCCGGAAGCCGCCGAGGTAGGTGGCCGTGGCCTGGCTGCGCCAGGCCGGGTAGTTGGCGGGCACGCCCCTCGTGGTGTTCTTCGACTGGTTGGCGAGGATGTTGTAGTCCATCGACAGCACCTCGAAGGAGTGCCCGGGGAAGGGCAGGGATTGCAGGGGGAGGTCCCAGACGCCGGACCGGCGCACCGGCCAGACCTGGAGGCCGCCGGGCGAGCTGGAGTCGTAGCGCCAGCCCAGCCCCCGGGCGGTCGGCAGCAGGTTGTCCCGGCCGAGGAGACAGGGGGTGCGGGAGCCGGTCAGCTCCTTGCGGTAGTCGAAGGGGAGGGGGTCGAGGTCGGTGAAACCGGTGTGGGTGCGCCAGTTGGTGACGAACGACACGGCCTGGTCGATCTCGCTCCGCCAGTCCTCCGGGGTCCACCGGCCGACGGAGCCGGATCCGTCGCAGAAGTGGCCGTTGAAGTGCGTCCCGATCTCGTGCCCGTCGAGCCAGGCCTCGCGGACGTACGTGAGGGTGGAGCGGACGTTCTCGTCCTTGAGGTAGCCGATGTCCGAGGCCCCGACCGGATTGTTCGGCGGCCGGTAGAGGCTCCGCTTCGCCTCGGGCAGCAGATAGATGCCGGAGAGGAAGAAGGTCATGGCCGCGCCGTGGTCCTTGGCCAGCTTCAGGAAGCGCGGGAAGAGGCCGTTGCCGATCTCGCCCGCGCCGTCCCAGCTGAAGACGACGAACTGCGGCGGGGTCTCGCCCGGCTGCAGGGGGACGGGCCGGTCCGGCTGGTTCGGCTGGGGGCCGGTGTCGGCGGTGGAGCCGTCCCCGATGAGCTTGGCCGCCGGCTTCCCGCCGGGCTTGGGGTTCTTGACCGGCCCGGGGGTGCCGGGCCCGGCCTTGCCGGGCGCGCCGCAGCCCGCGATCCCCACCGCGGCGGCCGCCCCAAGTCCGAGTCCGAGCACTCCCCTTCGACTGAAGTCGCGCACGCCACCCTCCCCGTCATCCCTCGCAAGCCCATACCGAAATCCATATAAACGGACAATTCGGAGCGACTTGCGGCACTGGAAGGGTGATTCCCGGCGCAACTTGTATTTATTTAGGTAAAACCGTAACGGTTCGTAACAGAGCGTCGATCAAGGAAAGACGGCATCCGGAACGGCGTAACGATCCGTCAGGCGCCGAACGCCTTGGACGCGCCCTTCACCGGCTTCGCCCCGGCCAGCAGGTGCGCCGGGACCAGGTCCCGGGCCGGCTCGCTGTAGCCCACCGACACCAGCTTGTCCCCCTGGAACGTGAAGGACGTCAGCGAGGCGAGGGTGCACTGGCGGCGGCGCGGATCGTGCCACAGCCGGCGCTTCTCCGCGAAGCTGCGCACGATCCAGATCGGCAGCTGGTGGCTGACGGCCACCGCCTCGTGGCCGCGCGCCGCGTCGCGCGCGGCCTCCAGCGCGCTCATCATCCGGACCACCTGGTCGACGTACGGCTCGCCCCAGGAGGGCCTGAACGGGTTCGTCAGGTGCTTCCAGTTGCCGGGCTTGCGCAGCGCGCCGTCCCCGACCCCGAAGGTCTTGCCCTCGAAGACGTTCTCCGCCTCCAGCAGCCGGGCGTCGGTCGCCAGGCCCAGGCCGTGGGCCTTGGCGATCGGCTCCGCCGTCTCCTGCGCCCGCTCCAGCGGGGAGGACACCACGTAGGAGATGTCCCGGCCCTTGAGGTGCTCGGCGACCCGGTCCGCCATCTGCCGGCCCAGCTCGGAGAGGTGGTAGCCCTCCCGGCGCCCGTACAGGACCCCGTCCGGGTTGTGCACCTCTCCGTGGCGCACCAGGTGCACGACGGTGATCTCGCTGCTGCTCATGCGGTGGCCTCCGCGGCGGCTCGGGCGGCGGCGGGCAGCGCTGCCGCGATGCGCTCGATCGCCCGCTCGTCGTGGGCGGTGGACACGAACCAGGACTCGAAGGCGGACGGCGGCAGGTAGACGCCCTGCGCCAGCATCGAGTGGAAGAAGCCGTTGAAGCGGAAGCTCTCCTGCTTCTTGGCGTCGTCGTAGTTGCGCACCTCGTCCTCGGTGAAGAAGACGGAGAACATGTTCGAGGCGGTCTGCAGCCGGTGCGCCACGCCCTCCTTGGCCAGCGCCCCGCTGACCAGGCCCTGGATCTCCTTCGAGACCGCGTCGACCTTCTCGTACGCGGCCGCGTCGAGCAGGCGCAGCTGCGCGAGGCCGGCGGCGGTGGCGATCGGGTTACCGGAGAGGGTGCCGGCCTGGTAGACCGGGCCGGCGGGCGCGAGGTGGCCCATGACGTCGGCGCGGCCGCCGAAGGCCGCGGCCGGGAAGCCGCCGCCCATGACCTTGCCGAAGGTCATCAGGTCGGGCTTGACCCCGTCGACGCCGTACCAGCCGGCGCGGGAGGTACGGAAGCCGGTCATGACCTCGTCGGAGATGTACAGGGCGCCGTTCTCGCGGCAGAGGTCCGCGAGTCCCTGGTTGAAGCCCTCGGCCGGGGTCACGACGCCCATGTTGCCGGGCGCGGCCTCGGTGATCACGCAGGCGATCTCGCCGGGGTGCGCGGCGAAGGCCGCCCGGACCGCTTCCAGGTCGTTGTAGGGGAGCACGATCGTGTCGCCGGCCTGCGCGCCCGTCACACCGGGGGTGTCCGGCAGTGCGAAGGTCGCGAGACCGGAACCGGCGGCGGCCAGCAGCGCGTCCACGTGACCGTGGTAGCAGCCGGCGAACTTCACGACCTTGGCGCGACCGGTGAAGCCGCGTGCCAGCCGGATCGCCGACATGGTCGCCTCGGTGCCGGAGGAGACCAGGCGGACCTGCTCCACGGGCTCGATGCGCGCGACGATCTCCTCGGCGAGCGCCACCTCGCCCTCACCGGGCGTGCCGAAGGACGTACCACGGGCGACGGCCGCCTGGACGGCCGCGATCACCTCGGGGTGGGAATGGCCGAGGATCATCGGTCCCCACGAGCACACGAGGTCGACGTACTCGCGCCCGTCGGCATCGGTGAGGTACGGACCGGTGCCGGACACCATGAACCGGGGCGTACCGCCCACGGCGCGGAAGGCGCGCACGGGAGAGTTCACGCCGCCGGGGGTCACGAGGGAGGCGCGCTCGAAGAGCGTCTGCGAAACTGGGGCTTCATACGGGTACGGGTAGCTCACACCAGCCATGGTCTCAGAGGGCCGCGACAGACTTGCGGACGGGCGTTTCACCGCGTCGCCGCGGGGGAGGTCACTGCCATGATGATCAGGCTGCGTGGCGGGGGCCGCGGGGCCGGGGCAAGCAAGACCAGTCGGGTGGAGATATGCAACGCGGTGGTGGACCGGGCGAGGGTACGGACGGCCTCGATCCGCAGCGCGCCCGCGAAGCCCGCGAGGCCCGCCGCCGGGGCAAGCACCGCAGGCGTGCCACCGAGGCGGCCGACGCCGTTCCGGGGCCCACGACGCCGTCGGAGGATCTGCCCAAGGGCCGCGGCATGGGTGTGACGTACAAGTACTTCGGCGCCCCCGACGGCGCCACGGCCGCCCGCGTCCCGGTCACGATGCGGCCCGAGGAGCTGGGCGGCGACGAGCTCGGCATGGGCGGCCTCTTCACCAAGATCAAGCCGGAGACGGTGGCCGCGATGGTCCTGACCGGCATCGAGGGCATACCCCTCCACAAGGTCCCGCCCCTGGAGCTGGTCGTCCTCCACCCCGACTACGCGGTGGTCAAGCTCCCCATGACGGTGGTCGACCCGCTGCGCGGCATCGGCGAGGAGTCGGTGGGCGCGGCGGCCTTCATCTGGTCCACGGTCCCGGACCGGGGCGGCCCGAGCGACGCCTTCAACGTCTACCAGCTGCTCCACGAGTGGCAGGACTTCTCCCACCGCCTGCACGAGGCGGGCCACCAGCCGTACTGCCTGGTCTGGCCCTGAGCTGACCTGATCTTCGCCGAAGCCGGGCGGCCCCTGCGGGGGCCGCCCGGCTTCGCGCTGCCTCCTGCCGGGGCGCGTCACGACGTCGCCGACCCGCAGCCGACGTCACAGCTTCTTGCCCGCCGGTTCGGCGATTCCTGACGTCACGTCCCTCACATAGACCATTTTTTCTGATTTGCGGCCTATTGCTGTGAAATATGCGTGACTACTCCGGCGTGACGGCGTATCACTACCTCGGGCAGGCAGTCGCTCTCGGTCCCCGCTCAGGGGGAGCCTGCACGCCGGCGCGGGCAGGGGGGCTCGCGGCCCTTAGCCGCCATCGTCGCGGGCGCTCGGGAACCTCCTTCGGGAGGACTGAGACCCCAAGCAACAAGAAAGGTCCTGCTGTGACATTGGATGTCATCCGGTCGGGTCCACCCGACAAAAGGCCTCGACGCAGTCTGTTCAAACGGGGCGTCCTCGTCCTGCTCCCCGCAGCGCTCCTGGCGGCGGCAACCCTGGTCCCGAACCTCGCTCACGCCCTGGAAGCCCCCGTGAACCTGGGGACCGCCACCAACTACGCGGTCCTCGCCGGTTCGACGGTCACCAACACGGGCCCCACCGTCATCAACGGCGATCTGGGGCTCCACCCGGGCACATCGGTGACGGGCTTCCCGCCCGGCATCGTCAACGGAACGCAGCACATCACCGACGCCGCCGCCGCTCAGGCGAAGTCCGACCTCGTCATCGCCTACAACGACGCGGCAAGCCGGGGGCCCGGCACCGCCACTCCGCCCGACATCGGCGGACTAACGCTGGCGCCCGGCGTCTACACGGCCTCGTCGACACTGAACCTCACCGGAACGGTCACTCTCGACGGCCAGAACAACCCCGAGGCCGTCTTCATCTTTCAGATCCCCTCGACCCTGATCACGGCTCCGAACAGCGTCGTAGCCCTGATCAACGGAGCAAATGCCTGCAACGTGTTCTGGCAGGTGGGCAGCTCCGCCACGCTCGACACGAACACCCAGTTCAAGGGCAACATCCTGGCCCTGACATCCATCACGCTGAACACCGGCGCCGTGCTCGAGGGCCGCGCCTTGGCGCGCAATGGCGCGGTTACGCTGGACACCAACACCATCACGAGGGCGGCCTGCGCCGTTGGCCCGCCCGGGCCGAGTGGGCCTCCCGGACCGAGCGGGCCTCCCGGCCCGACCGGCTCTCCCGGCCCGACCGGCTCCCCCGGCCCCACGGGCGCCCCCGGCCCGACAGGTGCCCCTGGCCCCGACGGCAGCCCCGGTGCCCCCGGCCCGACAGGTGCCCCCGGCCCGACAGGTGCCCCTGGCCCCGACGGCAGCCCCGGTGCCCCCGGCCCGACAGGTGCCCCCGGCCCGTCCGGCAGCCCCGGCGCACCGGGAGCCCCCGGCCCCGACGGTGCACCCGGCCCCGACGGCAGCCCCGGTGCCCCCGGCCCGACCGGTGCCCCCGGCCCGACAGGTGCCCCCGGCCCGTCCGGCAGCCCCGGCGCACCGGGAGCCCCCGGCCCCGACGGTGCACCCGGCCCCAGCGGTTCCCCCGGCCCCGCCGGACCGGCCGGACCCGTAGGACCCGTAGGACCTGCCGGACCCGCGGGACCCGCCGGACCGGCAGGACCCGCCGGACCCGCCGGACCCAAGGGTCCCCGCGGTGACAAGGGCGAAAAGGGTGACTCGGGCGATCACGACCACGACCACGGTCACGACGACGAGGACGACGAGGGCCACGAGGGCGAGCACGGTCGCGACGACGACCACGGCAAGCCCGGCCACGGTCACGACGGTCCCGACGACCACGGCAAGCCCGAACACGGCAAGCCCGACCACGACCAGGGCGGTCCCGACCAGGGCAAGCCCCCGTGGGCCGACTTCCTGCCCGGTGGCCTCGACGACGCTCTGGGTCAGTTCCGCCCCGGCCACACCGCCAAGAGCGTCAACTTCGCCCCCGTGAGCGCCGCCACCGACCGGCAGCCGAAGGTGGCGTCGCAGAACCTCGCCACGACCGGCTCAAGCAGCGAGGCGAGCATCGCGGCCGCCACCGCGGTCGCGCTGGCCTTCATCGGAGGCTCGGCCTTCTTCGCCATGAAGCGGACCCGCCGAGGTGCGACAACCCGCCAGGACTAGCCCGTCGCAGGCGTGACCGTTTCCCATCCGGTCCGCCGTTCGGCGACCGAGCCCCTGGACGCGCAGTCCAGGGGCTCAGCGGGCGTCCGGCCGGAACTCCGTGCCCGCGTACGCCTCGATGACTTCCTCGAGGAAGCTCCGGGTGCTGTCCGGGCTCAGCGCCCGGGCCTGCAAGTGCGCGTACATGTCGCTGTAGCGCCGCACGTCGGATCGTTTTTCCAGATAGAGGTCGCTGGTGAACCTCTCCAGGTACACCACGGTCGCGTCCGTGGCGTCGGCGAACTCGAGCAGCGAGAACGGTCCCGAGACACCCGGGTGCGCGCCCGCGCAGTGAGGGAGGACCTGAACGGTGATGTGCGGCTGGGCGCTGACGCGAGTCACATGGTCCACCTGCTCGCACATGACCTCGCGGCCGCCCACCACGCGCCGCAGCGCCGATTCGTCCAGCACGACCCATAAGCGCAGCGGGTTGCCCGGCTCGCACAGCCGGTCCTGGCGCCGCATCCGCACCTGGAAGCGTGTGGCGGCCTGTTCGGCAGTGGCATGAGGGATCGTTCCTGCGATGACAGCCCGCGCGTAGGCGGGAGTCTGGAGCAGCCCCGGGATCACCAAGGGCTCGTAGACACGGATCGTGGCTGCTGCGGCCTCCAGACCGATGTAGGCGCCGTACGGGATGTCGCCGTAGGCGTTCCACCAGCCCTCCCGGCCCGATTCCCTCGCCAGTTGCATCAATTGGTCGACGCGCCGCTGGTCGCGCACCCCGTACAGCCCGCAGAGATCCCGCACATCACGCGGCTTGATCAGGCGCCGGCCGTTCTCCAGCAGACTGATCTTGGGCTGGGAAATCAGCAGGCTCGCCGCCACCTGCTGCGTCGTCATACCGCTGACCTCCCGGAGCCGGCGCAGCTCCGAACCCAGTCGGCGCCTGCTGACGGTGGGATTGACAGTGACACCCACGGGACGTGCTCTCTTCCGCTCCAAAGCCTTGCACTGGCCAGCAGATTGCCACGGCCGGGAGCTGCTGGATCGGCCTTCGCGCCGTGTCGTGCACGGTCATTCGAGCCGGGCGGAGAGCGGCTCCACATCCGTGTGGCCGCCGCGATCCGGTGCAGGTTTCTGCGCAATATGCCAGGCGCGTAGGTGGTCGAACCCGACCGCACACCCCGGGAACAGGTGAGCTTCCCCGGGGTGTGCCCGAAGGGGCGTCCCGCCCGGCGGATCGCCCCGGGTAGGCAGGTGTGCGTCCCGCCACACCTCCCGAGAGGCACGCCCCATGCGTATCCCCGCTCGCGACAAGGCAGCAGCCGATGAACCCAAGGACGGCGCCGGCCCGGCCCGGCCGACGCGCCGGGCGGCGGACCGGCCCGCCGCCGCCCCGGCCGCCGCTCCCCTCGCTCCCGCCGCTCCCGCCGCTCCCGCCCCGCAGACGCTGACGGCGCTCCAGCGGACCGTGCGCAACGCGGCGGTGACCCGCATGCTGGCGGCGGGCCACGGCGCCGGGCACGAGGACGCGGCGGGCCGGCCGGCGGCCGCGCACGGGGTGCTCCGCTCGCCGGGGCGGCCCCTCGACGGGCCGTTGCGCGAGGAGATGGAGAGCCGGCTCGGCGCCGACTTCTCCGACGTACGGGTGCACTCCGGTCCCCTGGCGCAGCGGTCCGCGGCCGAGCTCGGGGCCCGGGCGTACACCTCCGGCAGGGACGTCGTCCTCGGCGCGGGTGGCGGTGACCGGCACACCCTCGCCCACGAGCTCACCCATGTGATCCAGCAGCGGCAGGGGCCGGTCTCGGGGGCGGACGCGGGCCACGGGCTGCGGGTCAGCGACCCCGGCGACCGCTTCGCGCGGGAGGCCGAGGCCAACGCGAGCCGGGTCATGGCCGGGCCCGCGCCCGTCCAGCGCGCCGCCTGCGAGGAGCACGGCGGGCATGGTGCGCACGGCGGGCGCGGCGCGCACGCGCCGGGGGCCGGCGGGCGGGCCGTCGTCCAGTGCAAGGGGCCCGAGGAACTCGGACCCACGCTGCCGGCCGACCCGCCGCGCCCCCGGGGGGCTGCTGGGCCGGCTGATGGCGCGGAACCCGGCGCCGGCGGACCCGCTGGTGGCGCAGGCGCGGGCGGCCATCGCCGCGTACGACGGCGATCCCGTCCGCGACCCCATGCACTGCATGATCACGCTGTCGCGCCTCACGCAGGACCTCGCCCCGGCCGCGGAGGACGCGCCGCCGGCCGTCAAGCCCTGGCTGACCGCCGCGCTGGAGATCGTCAAGGCCGAACTGCTGCTGGTGAACGACCAGCTCGTCCGCGACGCCGAGTTCCCCGCGGAGGCGGGCGAGCCGTTCAGCGCGATGACCCGGAACGGCATGCTGTGGCAGCAGGCGCAGTGGGCCGACAGCGCGGCCGCCTTCCGCATGCACGGGCCCAGCTACTTCCGCGAGCTGTCGGAGCTCAACCGGGCCGGGATGGCCAAGGAGATCGCCGGGGGCAGGGTGGCCGAAACTGGGTCCCCGACGTCCGGACCAAGGTGACGAACGCGCTCCAGCGGAGCGTGCTGTGCCACTACACGGGCAGGGCACGGGCCGCGGTTCAGCGGCGACGACGAACCGGCCCGCATCCAGATCCCCCTCGCCCGGTCCCCCCTGATGAGCCAGGGGGCTGATGCTCAGCGACTTCGCGCAGCGCGAGTACCCCACCGTACGGGCGAGGCCCGAGGACCCGGCGCGGACGGAGAGCAAGCTGAACACCCGCGAGGACGACTTCTCCCCCGGATTCACGCTGCCGATGCGGAAGTTCGACATCGGCGCGGGGGCGGCGGCCGACCAGCTGGACATGGAGGCCGTCATCGGGGCGATGGGCGACGAGCCGGACCAGGAGCGCCGGGGGCAGATCATGTTCTCCACGACCCAGGCGCTGTCAGACGCGCACAGCACCATGACCTACGGAGCCGGCGAGCAGGAGCAGGTCCATTCGGAGCGGCTGCGGTCCAACACCCTGATGGGGCGGGACATCGTGCCGGGTCTGGTGGACCGGGCCGTCGTGGAGATCCAGCGCCTCGAAGCGGTGAACCCTCAGTTCGCGGACCGGCTCAAGGCGGTGTCCGGGGCCGATCTGATGCGTTTCCTCCTGAAGGACCTGCTGCGGCCGCAGGCGATGCTGCCGAACACGGTCGACCTCGGCGCGGCCACGGTGGTCCTGGAGTCCGGTCAGCAGGTGGGAGTCACCACGCACTGACCGGACCAAAAGGGAGAGTCGAAATCAAGCCATCTTTGGCACCCCGTCAACTGGGGCCCGGCGTACCGTGGTTAACCGTTCTGGGCACTGCTCGAAACGAAAGTGCACAGCAGTGCGAGGAACGTTCGATCGATACCTGGGAGTAATGATTTCCGGACGCCGGGGCAAAGGCCTCCTTTGCCCCGGCGTGCGACCTGACCGACTATGGCCGTGCCGCTCGGGTCACCGGAGGTCGCTCAGCACACCGCTCACGTTGAGCACCTCGTGACACTCCTGCGCCTGACGGCCGGTGGCCGGGGTGCCCGGCTTCGCGCAGGTCACCTGCACGGTCACAGTCTGGCTCTCGGTGATGCTGATGGGGGTGACCCAGTGGTAGTCCTGGTTGCGGAACGTCTCCAGCGCGATCGTCGTGATCTTGCGGTCGCCGAAGTCGATGGTCACCACTCCCTCGTCGCCCTGGAAGTTCGCGACGACGATGTCCGTGATCCCGAAAGCCTTGCCCGCGGGCACCGTGTAGGTGCCGGTCTTGGACTGTCCGGCTCCGGTCTGCAGGTCGATGGTGGCCGAGCTCTGCTGCCCTCCGCCGCCCGTACCGCCCCCGCCGCCGCCCGCTCCGGTGCCGGTGCCGGTGCCCGTACCGGCTCCGCCCGCACCGGGCTGGGTGCCCTTGCCACCGCCGGCCGGCTGCTTGCCGTCGCCGGTCACCGGGGTCTGCCCGTTCAGGTCCGCACTGGGCGTGGGCTTCTTCTGGACCGCCTCGGCGGCCTCCTTCGCCGTACTGCGCACGGCCGGGCGGACCAGCAGGAACCAGGCGAGCAGCAGGGCGAGCAGCGCCGCCAGTACCGCGAGCAGCCACCTCGGGAAGATCGGGATCTGGACGAACTCCGCGTCCAGCGGCACCCGGACGCGCTCCGACTCGGGCCGCTCCGCGCCCTCCTCACGAGCACCGCCACTGCTACCGCTACCGCCACCGTCACGAACTTCGGCTTCGGCCTCGACCTCGGCCACGTCCACGGTGAACGGCCAGGTCACCGGGGTCCCGAACCACACCGGCGTGCCGGTGCGGACCCGCAGTCCCACCTCGGCCGACTCCCCCGGCTCCAGCTTCCGCGTCGCGGGGGTGAAGGCGAACTTCAGCTCCTCGCCCGGCTGGGCGGGAGTGAAGCCCAGCTGCACGGGGCAGTTGCCCTCATTGCGCACGGCCAGCCGATAGCGTCCGCGCAGCCAGCCGCGGCGCCGCTTGGGAGCGCTCTCAGCCCTCAGCTCCCGGAATTCCTCGACATGCACGGTGGTCTCGGGGACCCGCACGGCCTCGGGCTGCTCGGTGGGCAGCACGCGCACGGCGAGCGGCACGTCCCCCGCGCGCACCTGCGGCGAACGGGGCGGCGCCAGCCGGATCGTCACCGTTTCCGAGGTGCCCGGGTAGAGGGAGACGCGCTCGGGCTCCACCGTGGCCCAGGCAGCGCAGTCGCCGACGACCTCCAGGCGGTACGCCTCGACGATGTCGCCGTCGTTGCGGACGGTCAGGCTCGTGGATGCGGTACCGCCAGGCGTCACGGACACCGGCGGGATGTCGAGGCCGGGCGCGCCAGGGCTGGAAGAGGCTGCTGGGGATATCACGCCACGACGCTACGGCGCCGCTCCGGGCACTTCCACGGACGCGAGGGCAACGCTCCGGGCAGCACTGATGCCCCCACGGACGCCCACCAACTCCCCCCACCGCACCCCTTGTTGATCCTTCCCATCCATCCGTAACCCCACATACGCATCACGGAGCAGGTACGACACCCATGACCCAGCCTGAGAACACCCGACCCGCCACCTCATCCGGCGCCGGCGAACGGGTCACCGTGGCCGTGTATGCACCGGACCCGGTCCTGCACGTCGGAGTCGTCCACCAGTTGCGCCAGCGAC
Organism: Streptomyces sp. NPDC029164; assembly: GCF_055563995.1. Classification (NCBI taxonomy): domain Bacteria; kingdom Bacillati; phylum Actinomycetota; class Actinomycetes; order Kitasatosporales; family Streptomycetaceae; genus Streptomyces; species Streptomyces sp. NPDC029164. The sequence goes on from NZ_JBVHWW010000007.1 coordinate 157,090, forward strand.
CCGAGATCGAACTCGTCGACCTCGCCGACGCCGACGACGCACAGGTGTCCCTCGTCGCCGTGGACAGCGTGGACGACGAGACGGCCGCCCTGTTGTACCGGCTGCGCCACAACTCCCGCACCCGCACCGGACTCGTGGTCGGCACCTTCGAATCGGGGGACGCCCTGCAGCGCGCCATCGAATGCGGGGTCACCGCGGTGCTGCGGCGCACCGAGGCCGACCAGGACCGGCTCCTGCGCCTGGTCCTGGCGATAGCCAACGGCGAGGGCGTACTGCCCGGCGACCTGCTCGCGAAGCTCCTCGACCACGTGGGCAGCCTGCAGCGTTCGACGCTCGACCCGCACGCCGTCTCCCTGTCCACGCTGACCTCGCGCGAGGCCGACATGCTGCGCCTGGTGTCGGAGGGCCTGGACACCTCCGAGATCGCGCGCAAGACCTCGTACTCCGAACGGACCGTCAAGAACGTGCTGCACGAGATCATCACGCGGCTGCACCTGCGCAACCGCACCCATGCGGTCGGCTACGCCCTGCGCAACGGGCTCATCTGACCCCGCGTACGGCGCCGGCGGCCCGCCGGCCCGGGCGGGCCGCACCCCCCACTGCCCGAAAGCGCACCGCGCGCTTCCCCCGGGTGCGGCCCCGCGGCCCTGTCGGCCGCCCGCGCCGGGCAGCAGGGTGACGAAGTCATACGTGAATGCTGTACCGGACTGTGAGGTGGACCGTGATGGGCACGGGTGGCTCCGGCAGTCGTCGACGCCGCTGGGGGAGGGCCGGCGCGCCGCTGCTGCTGCTGGTGCCCTTGCTCGCGGTGACGGCGGCCACCGGCCCGGGCGACGCCGAGGCGCGCCCCCTGGCGGCCGACGCCGGTGACGGCCGGGTCGTGTACGCCGGTACGCGCCACCGGAGCCTCGGCCGGGTGGCGACCGGCGAGTCCAGCACACCGCTGTTCGGTGAGGGCCCGGCCCACCTGGACACCCAGCCCTCCGCACTGGGCGACCAACTGGTCTTCGCCGGCCGCCGCGACGAGCGGACCCCGCAGATCTACCTGCGCGCCGCGGACGGCTCGGTACGGCGCCTGACCAGCGGCCTCGACGCGGCGAACCCCCGGCTGACCCCGGACGGCCGGTCGGTCGTCTTCGACTCGGCCCAGCCCGCCCCCGCCGGCGGCGTCCAGCGCGACCTGTGGCTGGTGCGCACCGACGGCACGGGCCTCACCCGGCTGACCGACTCCCCCGCGAACGAGGAGCACCCGACGGTCTCGCCGGAGGGCGGCCGCCTGGCGTACTCCTCCGACAGCGACAGGGCCGTCGGCCGGCAGGTCTACGTACGACCGCTGCGCGGCGGCGCCGCCACCCGCGTCACCGACCCCGCGGGCGGCACGGCCACCGAGCCCGTGTGGAACCCGGTGGACGACAAGGCGAACCGGGACGTGATCGCCTACACCGCCACCCCGACCACCGCCGACTCGGCCGGGCCCCGCCTGCGCTGGACCGACGGGCGCGGCGGCGGTCCGCTGCTGGCCGGCGCCCAGGCGAACTGGCGTACCCGCGGGGCAGCGTGGCTGCCCGACGGGAACGGTCTGCTCTTCCTCAGCCCCGACCGCACCTGTGACTGCAAGGGCGACTGGGACCACGTCTTCCGGGTGCCCGCGCACTCGGCGGACACGCCCCAGCTCGTGCTCAGCGAGGACCGCGAGGTCGGCTCGCCCACCTGGCTCGGCCCGCTGAACGGCGGAGGCGTCGTCGTCGAGCGGACCTCGGCGGCCGGACCGCACGTGGTGACCCTGCAGGACGCCCGGATGGACGGCTCCGACCCCCGCGACCTCGGCCTGACCATCCTCAAGGAGGACCCGGCGGCCGACACCAACACCGACCCGGCCAAGGACCCGCTGTTCCAGCCCGCCCCCGGCTCCGACCCGTGGACCGAGCGGCAGAACTACACGCCCGACGGGCGCCGGATCGTGCTGACCCGCTTCGAGGACACGCCCGACGGCCGGATCGAACGGATCTGGATGGCGGACGCCGACGGTTCCCGTGCGGCGCCCATGCCGCTCGCCGGCCGCGGCCCCAAGGACTGGGACACCGACCCGACGTTCTCCCCCGACGGCAAGCTCCTGGCCTTCACCCGGACCTCGCCCGGCGGGGTCGGCGACGCCGCGGGCCCCGCGCGCATCCTGATCGCGGACGCCGCCACCGGCGCGATCCGCGGCGAGATCGCCCCGCCCGCCGGCCAGGCCCGGGGCGGCGACGCCCAGCCCACCTGGTCCTCCGACGGCACGTCCCTGGCCTTCACCCGCAACCTCGTGATCAACGGCAACGGCGGCAACAAGCACATCTGGACCGTGCCCGTGGACCGCCTGGACCGCCAGCGCGACCTGAGCGCCACCCTGTGCCCCGGTGCCTGCGAAGTCATCGACGACAGCCCGGCGTTCTCGCCCGACGGCACCACCATCGCCTTCAACCGCAAGAACGGCGGCGGCCGCGTCGACGAGCGCAACGGCATCCTGCTCGCCTCCGCGGCCGGCGGCGCCTGCCGGGTCCTGCTGCCCGACGCCGCCCGCGACGTGCCGGGGGCCTGCGGCCGGGAACTGCCCGAGCCCCCGGCCAAGGGACCGTTCCAGCCCCGCGACGCCGCCTGGACCGCCGACGGCAAGAGCCTGGTGCTCAGTGCCCGCGGCTCCCGGGCCCCCAACAGCCCGGAGAAGCTGAAGCTGGTCGACGTGGCCTCCGGTGACCACACCCTGCTCGTCACCGGCCTGCCGGGCCGCCAGAAGGAACCCGGCGTGCAGCAGTCCGTGGACCTCGCGGTACGGGCACCCGAGAAGTCCGCCCCGCTCACCGTCGGCGGCTCCGCCACCGTCCGCGTGGACGTCGTCAACCAGGGCCCCGCGGCCTCGCCCGGAACCCGGCTGACCGTCTCGCCCCCGCTCGGCGTGAGCGTCACCTCGCTCACCGCGCCCGGCGCCACCTGTGACGCGGCCGCGCTGACCTGCACCCTGGGCGTGGTCCGCCCCGGTGCCACCGTCCCGGTGACCGTCACCCTCACCGGCGTCACCCCCGGGGACCAGCCGGTGGACTGGTCGGTCACCGGCACCGTGATCGACCCGCGCCCCAGCGACAACTCCGGGCGGACGGTGGTGCCGGTGCGCGAGGCACCCGTACCCCCGAAGCCGACCCCGACCCCGCCGACTCCCACCCCGGCCCCGCCGACCCCGGCACCGCCGACGACTCCCGCGCCGCAGCCGGAGCCGCCCGCGCCCCCGGCCGGCCCCGGGCTGAGCATCACGGCGCAGCCGAACCCGGGCTACGTCGGCGGCCGCGTCGTCGTCACGTACACCGTCCGCAACGGCCGCAACGCCCTGGCCACCGGCCTGCGGCTGCGCATCGGCCTCCCGCAGGGCATACCGAGCGCCGGGATGCCGCCGGGCTGCGACACGGCCGGGGAATGCTCCCTGCCCGACCTGGCCCCGGGCGCCCGGACCGTCCTGCGGGTCGTCCTCAACCCCGACAAGGCCCTCACCGCCCAGGTGACCGGCAACCTGACCACAACGGGCACGGACGCCGACCCCGGCGACAACACCGCCCGGCAGCAACTGCGCATCCTCCAGCCGCGCATCGTCGCCGTGCCGCCGATCGGCAAGCCCGGCTTCGTCACCTCGGTGCGCGGCGAGGACTTCCCGCCCGGCGTGCCGGTGCGGTTCACGTGGAAGCCGGGCATCACGGCGGCCGCGGCACCGACGGTCCCGCAGCGCGACGGCACGTTCATCGGCCAGCTGCTGATCCTGGCCAAGGACCAGACGGGCCCCCGCGTCATCACCGCGAGCGGCCCCGGCTTCTCGCCGGTGCAGACCGACTTCCTCGTGGTCAGCGGCTCGGTGCAGCCGCCCGACGAGGTGACCCGCCGATGATCCACGAAGTGGACGAGGGGCTCCGCCGGCTGCTGGCGGAGTCCGGCCTGGAGGCGTCGGGCATCGAGGTCGTCTTCGACGCCCCGACGAGCGACTGGGCGGCGCGCCGCAGCGCGCCCACGGTCTGCGTGTTCCTGTACGACATCCGCGAGGACCACACCCGGCGCGGCAGCGGCGCCGGCGAGGTGTACGACGCGGACGGTTTCGTCGTCGCGCGCCGCACCCCGCCGCGCTGGTTCGAGCTGACGTACCTGGTCACCGCGTGGGCGAGCCGACCGCAGGACGAGCACCGGCTGCTCTCCCAGGTGCTCTCCTGCCTCGTGAACACCGACACGCTGCCCCCGCGCCTGCTCACCGGCACGCTCGCCGAACTCGGCCTCATCGTGGACGTGGACGCGGGCGGCTCCGGCATGGACGCACCCGCCGCCTCCGACGTGTGGTCGGCGCTGGGCGGCGACCTGAAGCCGTCCCTCGGGCTGCGTGTGAAGGCACCGCTGGCCGGCATCAGCACGATCACGGCCCCGCCGGTCACCGAGGGGCTCGTGGTGAACTCCGTACCGCAGGTCGATCCGGACGGGACCGCCACGGACGGATCCGAGCCGGACAGGGCCGAGCCGAACAGGTCCGAGCGAGACGGGTCCGACAGCCGGCGCCGTCTGCGCTACGTCGGGCTGAACGAGCCGGGACCGGAGGGCTTCGGCGGCTCCCGGCCCCGGCCGAACGCACCCGCGCGCCGCCGACGGGGGGAACGGCAGCCGTGACGCACACCATCCAGCCGGAGGCCGCCCCCGCGGCCCCGGCCGACACCACCCCCCACCTGTGGACCCGGCTCCAGCTCGTCGAGGAGCGCGTACGGCGGGCCGTGGAGCTCCGCCGGGCCGTCGATCCCGACCCCGACGACCCCTACCGGGGCCAGTACCTCACGCCCGAGGCCGCCGCCCGCGTCCTGGACGGACCGCACGGCCCCGGCCTGCCCGCGCTCGCCCCGGACGCGCCCCCGCCCGGCTCGCCGCTCGACGTCCTCGCCACGCGCTTCGGGCTGGAACCGCTCGACGTGGACCTGCTCCTCGTGGCCCTGGCGCCCGACCTGGACGCCCGCTTCGAACGGCTCTACGGCTACCTCAACGACGACCTGACGCGCCGCCGGCCCACCGTCGGCCTCGCCCTCGAACTGTGCGGCCACGCCGGCGTGGCGGCCGCACGGTTCCGGCTCTCCCCCACCGCGCCCCTCGTCGCGGGCGGTCTGCTGGAGGTCACCGAGCCCGAACGGCCGCCCCTGTCACGGGTGCTGGCCGTACCGGACCGGGTCACCGCCCACCTGCTCGGCGACGCCTCGCCCGACCCCCGGCTGGCCGATGTGCTCGCCGCGGCCACCGACGACCCGGCCGTCGAACCGGCCGAGCTGGACCGGGCCGTCGCCGCGGCCGGCAGCGGCACCCGCCACGTCCACCTGAGGGCCCGCGGCGGCGATCCCGCCGGCCTCGCGGTCGCCGCACTGCACGCGAGCGGGCGCACCCCCCTCGCCCTCGATGCTGCGGCACTGGCCCACCACGCCCGCGCCCTGCCCGAACTCGCCCGCGCCGTCGCCCGCGAGGCCCGCCTGACGGGCGCCGGCGTGCTGCTCGGGCCGCTGGAGGAACTGCCCGACCAGCCCGACGAACGGGCCCGCGTCCTGCGCACCCTGTGCACCGTGCTGCGCGGCATCCCGCTGTTCACGTACGGAACGAGCGGCTGGGAACCCGCCTGGGCGGCCGCCACCCCCGTCACCCTGACGGTGGCGGCCCCCACCCCCGACCGGCACGCCACCCGCTGGCGGCACGCGCTGGAGCGGGCCGCCGGAGAGCACGGCGCGGGCGGCGACGCCGACGCGCTCGCCCGGTCCGTGTCCGCGCACCGCCTCGACGCCGGGCAGCTGCGGCGCGCCGCCGACACCGCGGTGCGCACCGCCGCGCTCGACGGCCGCCCGCTCTCCCCCGACGACCTGCGCACCGCCGTACGGGCCCAGAACGGCGCGGGGCTCGCCCGCCTCGCCCGCCGGGTGGAACCGGCGGTGGGCTGGGACGACCTGGTACTGCCCGCCCCCACCCACCGCCGGCTGCGGGAACTCGCGGTGCGCGCCCGCCACCGCGACCAGGTCCTCGGCCAGTGGGGCATGCGGCCCGGCGGCGGGCGCGGCCGCGGGGTGATCGCGCTGTTCGCCGGGTCCTCCGGCACCGGCAAGACCATGTCCGCCGAGGTGGTGGCGGCCGACCTGGGCATGGACCTGTACGTGGTGGATCTGTCCACCGTTGTGGACAAGTACGTCGGCGAGACCGAGAAGAACCTGGAGCGGATCTTCACCGAGGCGTCCGCCGTCAACGCGGTCCTGCTGTTCGACGAGGCCGACGCGATCTTCGGCAAGCGCTCCGAGGTGAAGGACGCCCACGACAAGCACGCCAACATGGAGTCGGCGTACCTGCTCCAGCGCATGGAGTCCTTCGACGGCATCGCCATCCTCACCACCAACCTGCGGGCCAACCTCGACGAGGCGTTCACCCGCCGCCTCGATGTGGTCGCGGACTTCCCCGTGCCCGACGCCACCCAGCGCCTGGCCCTGTGGGAGCGGTGCCTGGGCGGGCGGCTGCCCCGGGCCGGCGACGTCGATCTCGCCTTCTGCGCCGACCGCTTCGAACTGGCCGGAGGCTCGATCCGGGCCTGCGCCGTGACGGCCGCCTACTTCGCGGCCGCGTCGGGCGAACCGCTGACCATGGGCCAGGTGGTGACGGCGGTCGCCCAGGAGTACCGCAAGCTCGGCCGGCTGGTCCTGGAGGGCGAGTTCGGTCCGTACCTGGGGCAGATCGCGGAGGTGTGAGCGCGCTGCCTGGCCGGTCCGGCGGGGGCGACCAGGAGGGCAGCGGACTTGCCCCCGGCCAGGGCCGAACGTCTCTGCCCACGACGGCGGCCTCCGGAAAGGCTGTGGACAGACCTGATCAGACCTGATCGCAGAGCCGTAACCCGAAGGAGCGAGCATGCCGACGTACCTCACCCCGGGCGTGTACGTGGAGGAGGTGCAGTCCGGTGCTCGCCCGATCGAAGGGGTCGGCACCGCCGTCGCCGCGTTCGTGGGCTTCGCCCAGAGCGGCCCGTTCCACGAGCCGACGCTGGTCACCAGCTGGGACCAGTACTCCCAGCGGTTCGGCGGCTTCTCCGAGGGCACCTACCTGCCCCACGCCGTCTACGGGTACTTCGCCAACGGCGGCGGCGCCGCCTACGTCGTCCGCATCGGCGGGCAGGCCGAGGACTCCTCCGCACCGGCCGCCGCGGGCTCCGTCCCCCAGCCCCGGTCCGCGGAGCCCGTCGAGCTCGGCGGCTTCGTCATCACGGCCCGCCCGGGCATCACCGGCGTGTCCGTGGAGATCGCCGACTCGGACGGCGAGAACCCGCCCGAGGACCGCTTCAAGGTCCTGGTCCGCCAGGGCGAGCAGGTGGCCGAGACCTACGAGGTGTCCGCCCGCAAGAACGTCAAGGGCTACCTCGTCACCCAGGCCCGCGCCTCGAAGCTGATCGAGGTCACCGAGCAGCGGGGCGCGGCCCAGACCCGGCCCGCCGGGCAGACCGTCGCCGTGCCCGACGCCCCCGCCGCCTCGCCCGCCCCGGCCGGCCGCGGCGGCGTGGCCCGCCTCGACCCCGCCGAGTACGTCGGCGACTCCGCCGCCCGCACCGGGTTCGCCGGCCTGGAGACCATCGACGAGATCACCATGGTCGCGGTCCCGGACCTGATGAGCGCCTACCAGCGCGGCGACATCGACTCCGAGGGCGTGCGCACCGTACAGCTCGCGGTGATCTCGCACTGCGAGCAGATGGGCGACCGCGTGGCCGTCCTGGACGCCCCGCCCGGGCTGTCCGCGCAGCAGGTGCGCACCTGGCGCAACGACGAGGCGGGCTACGACTCCCGCTACGCCACCCTCTACTACCCGTGGGTGAAGGTCTTCGACCCGGCCGCCGGGCGCAACACGACCGTCCCGCCGAGCGGCCACGTCGCCGGTGTGTGGGCCCGCAGCGACGCCGAGCGCGGTGTGCACAAGGCCCCCGCCAACGAGGTGATCCGCGGCGCGGTGGACCTGGAACTGCGTCTGAGCAAGGGCGAGCAGGACCTGCTCAACCCGATCGGTGTGAACTGTGTACGGGCCTTCCCCGGCCGGGGCATCCGGATCTGGGGCGCCCGCACCCTCTCCTCCGACCCGGCCTGGCGCTACCTGAACGTGCGCCGCCTCTTCAACTACCTGGAGGAGTCGATCCTCCTGGGTACCCAGTGGGTGGTCTTCGAGCCCAACGACGACCGGCTCTGGTCGAGCATCCGGCGCAACGTCACCGCGTTCCTCACCGAGGAGTGGCGCCGCGGCGCGCTGTTCGGCCGCACGGCCGCGGAGGCGTTCTACGTCAAGTGCGACCGGGACAACAACCCGCAGGAGTCGATCGACCAGGGCCGCGTGGTCTGCGAGATCGGCGTGTCGCCGGTCAAGCCCGCCGAGTTCGTGGTCTTCCGGCTGGCCCAGTTCTCCGACAGCACCAGCCTCGTCGACGAGTGACCCTCCGGGGCAGCGGCACCACCAGCAGCAGCAGCAAGGAAAGGTGAAGGACAGTCATGGCAGAGGGCGATGCTCTTTCCACCCATATCTTCGGCGTCCAGCTCGGTGGTTACCTGGTCGAATCGATCCAGGAGATCAGCGGCCTGACCGTCGAGGAAGAGGTCGTCGAGGTCCGCCAGGTCAGCGCGGAGGGCAAGCAGATCATCCGCAAGCAGCCCGGCGCCCGCCAGGCCGGCGAGGTCACGATCACCCGGGGACTCGACAAGAGCAGCGAGTTCACCAAGTGGATCAAGGAGACCCTGAACAACGGGGCCGTCGACACCGCGCGGCAGAACCTCACCATCGAGATCAAGGACTCCACGGGCGCGACCATCCGCCGCATCCAGCTGATGCAGGGCTGGGCCTCCAAGTGGGAGGGTCCCTCCCTCAAGGCCGGCGAGTCCGCCGCGGCCACCGAGTCCGTGACCATCGTGTTCGAGGAGATCATCGTCGAATGAGACGTCGTACGGTGACGGCAGGAAGCCTGGAGGAGATCCTCCAGGTCACGGCGCCCACGACGGCCCCGGAGCAGGCGGTGGCGCCCCCGGCCGCCGCCGCTCCGGCGGCGCGCGAGGCCCACGGCCTGCGGACGGAGTTCGAGTTCGAGCTGCCGCGCGGGTACGTCGACGAAGCGGGCACGGTGCACCGGCACGGCTCGATGCGCCTGGCCACCGCCCGCGACGAACTGCGCCCGCAGATCGACCTGCGGGTCAAGGAGAACCCGGCGTACCTGAGCGTGGTGCTGCTCAGCCAGGTGATCACCCGGCTCGGCACCATCACCGACGTGCACGCCGGGATCGTCGAGCGGATGTACGCGACCGACGTCGCGTTCCTCCAGGACTTCTACCGGCGCGTCAACAGCGAAGGGCACACCCGCGCGGCGGTCACCTGCCCGCACTGCGAAGGCGGCTTCGAGGTCGACCTGTCCGGTGGGCGCCTGGGGGAATCGTGACGTACGCCCTCCCCCGGCTCAAGGAGGAGATCGCGTACATCGCCTACCACTTCCACTGGCAGCGCGACGAGATCCTCGACCTGACCCACGGCGAGCGCCAGGAGTGGGTCGCCGAGATAGCTCGCATCAACACCCGTGTGAACGAAGGCGGTTGAACGCATGGCATGGCGGGACAGGCTGCGTCGGCGCACCGCCGTGCCGGAGGCCGCGAGCGGCCGGGCAGCGGAGCCGCCCGCGCCCACCGGCGGCCCGGCCGCCGCACCGGAGGCCACCGCACCGGTGACCGGTGTACCTGGTGACTGGGACGGCGGCTGGCGCATGACCGCGCGGCCCGTACTGACCGTGTCCCGCGCGGCCATCGGCGTCAGCGACGGGCTGGCCTTCCGGTCCGGCCTGGCCGCGTGGCGCGACCCGTCCTTCGACATCGGGCTCGGCCACGCCGTGCTGCCGTCCGCCCCGGCCGGTCTCGTACGCGGGGTCACCCGCCCCGCCGCGGCCGGCCCCGCGCCCGCCGCCAGTGGCGGCGGCCCGCTGCTGCTGCGGGCGCTGCGGCAGCCGCAGGAAGCGGAGCCGCCGGCCGCGGGCGACACCCCGCGGACCGCGCGCCGCGTACGGCCCGACGCCCCGTCGGCGTCCGGTGCTACGGCGTCCCGTGCTACGGCGTCCCGTCCGAGCGGCGCGGGCACGCGCGGCGCGTCCGCTCCCGCCGTACAGCGGGCCGCGGCGGCGGGCAGCGGCGCCACCGTTCCCGCGCCAACGCCCCCGCGGTTCCCGCTGATCCGCCGTATCGCGGTGGTCCCCACCGCATCGGCGACCCGTGGAACGTCGTCCGGAGGTGGCGCCCCGTCCCCATCCCCGTCCGGGCCGCCCGTCCAGCGGTCCGTGTCCGCCCCGGGGGCCGCGGAGGCCCGTCCCGGCCGTCCCGGTGGCGTCGGTGAGGAGCCGCCCGCCGCGGTGCGGCCGCGCGCCGTCGGCCGCACGCTGACCGTCGCCCGGGTCCCCGCCACGCCCAGGCGCCGCCTGCCCGCCGTCCGCCCCGCCCCCGTACCCCCGGCCCCGGTCACGACCACGACCACGGCCGCCTCGGACACGCCCGTACAGCGCGCGGGAAGCCGCGGGCCGCTCGGCACCCCCCTCGCCGAACTCGCGTCCACGGCCACCGCGTCGGGCGGCCCCGCGGCGGCCTCCGCGCCCGCCCCGGCGATGCCGATGGTCCAGCGCCAGGCGGAGCCCGCGGCTGCCGCGGACACACCCGTGCAGCGGGCGGGAAGCCGCCCGCCGCTCGGCGCCCCGCTCACCGAACCGCCCGCCACGGACACCCCGTCGGACCGCCCGGCGGCAGTTGAGGCCCCTGCGCCCAGCCCGGCCATGCCCATGGTCCAGCGCCAGGCCGAGCCCGACACCGATCGGCCGAAGCCCGCCCCGCAGCACCGCCCGGAGAAGCCCGCTGCCCCGGCGAAGCCCAGCGTGCAGCGCCAGGCGGAGCCCGAGAGCGCAGGGACGAAGCCCACCCCTTCCCCGCAGCGCCAGGCGGAGCCCACGGCCGGGCCGGACACACCCGTGCAGCGCGCGGCAAACCGCCCGCCCCTCGGCGCCCCCCTCACCGAACTCGCGCCCACAGCAATCCCGTCGGACCGCCCGGCAGCCGCTCAGGCCCCCGCGCCCAGCCCGGCCATGCCGATGGTCCAGCGCCAGGCGGAGCCCGCAGCCGCCTCGGACACGCCCGTGCAGCGCGCGGCAAACCGCCCGCCTCTCGGTGCCCCCCTCACCGAACTCCCGCCCACAGCCGAACCGTCGGACGTCCCCGCATCGACCCCCGCGGCCACCCCGGCCATGCCCATCGTCCAGCGCCAGGCCGAGCCCGACGGCGCAGGGACGAAGCCCGCCCCGGAGCACCGCCCGGAGAAGCCCGCCGTCCCGGCGAAGCCCAGCATGCGGCGCCAGGCCGAACCCTCGGCCGAGCGGGCCACCACGCCCGACAGCAGTGGGTCGAAGCGCCCCGCGCAGCGGCAAGCGGGGGAGCCCGCAGCCGCCTCGGACACGCCCGTACAGCGCGCGGGAAGCCGTCCGCCGCTCGGCGCCCCCCTCACCGAACTCCCGCCCACAGCGACCCCCTCGGACCGCCCGGCAGCCGCTCAGGCTCCCGCGCCCACCCCGGCCATGCCCATCGTCCAGCGCCAGGCCGAACCCGACAGCACAGGCCCGAAGCCCGCCCCGCGGCACGGCCCGGAGAAGCACACCGCGCAGCGCCACGCGGAGCCCACGGCCGGCCCCGACACGCCCGTGCAGCGTGCGCGCAGCCGTGCACCGCTCGGCGCCCCCCTCACCGAGCTCCCGCCCACGGCCGTGCCGTCGGGCCGACCCGCGCCGGCTCCCGCACCCGCCCCGGCCCTGCCCATGGTTCAGCGCCAGGCCGAGCCCGCGGCCGCCGCCGAGCCCGCGGGGCGGTCCGCGCCGCGGGTGCGCAGCGGCCTGGGGGCGCCGCTGGCCGCGCTGCCGCCGAGCGCTGCTCCGCCCGCTTCCCCCTCGTCCCGGGCCCGGGCGGCGGCTCGGCCCATGTCCGCCGCCGACATCCAGCGCGCGCTCGCGTCCGCGGCGTCGTCGACGCCGGCCGGCCACGCGCCCGTGCTGGGGGCGGGCGCCGTACAGCGCCGTACCGCCGCATCCGCCACGCCCGGCACACCCGGTACGCCCGGTACGCCTTCCGGTTCCGCTTCCCCGGCTCCGCTGGTCGTCGCCCGCTCGGTCACCGGCAAGCCCGCGGGCGAAACCGCCGCAGCGCCCTCCGCGCCCCGCACGCTCCAGCTCCTGGCGGCTCGGCCCCTGCCCCTCGGCACCCGTGACATGGGGAGCGCGGCCGCGCCCGCCTCCCGCCCGGCGAGCCGCCCGGTGGTGGCGGCGCGCTGGCCCGCGCCGTCCGGCGCACCGCAGCAGGTCCAGCGCGCCGCGGTGGACGGGCCGCGCGGCGGCCACGGCCCGCGCCCGCCCCACGTCGTACGCCCGGCGCCCGGCCCGCGATCCGCGCCCGCGTCGGCCCCCGTCCGCGCCGCGGCCACCCCCCTCCCCGTCACGAGCCCGCAGGCTCCGCCTGTCATGGTGCAGCCGGCCCCGGCCGCGTCGCCGGCGCGGCCCGTACCCGTCGTACGCCCGAGGACACCGGCCCCCGCCACCACCCCGGCGGCGACCGGCCCCGCGCCGGCGGGCCCGCCGCCGGTGCAGCGCGCCCCGGGCGCCGCCCGGACCGGCCCCGGTCCGACCAGCCACGGGCCGAGCGGCAGCGACCGCGGCAGCGGCGGACGCGCCAAGTCCGCCCCGGCCGACCGGCACGCCGCCCCGCAGGTCCCCGACGCCGATCTGGACGATCTCGCGCGCCGTCTGCTGGATCCGGTCTCCCGCCTGCTGCGCACCGAGTTGCGGCGCGGCCGGGAACGCGCGGGCCGGCCCTTCGACGGCCGTCGCTGAGAACACGTACGCACGAGAAACGGACGACGGACCGATGACGGACAACATCTTCGCGACCAGCGTGTTCTTCCGGCTGGCGATCGGCGGCAACGACCTGGGCGCCTTCCACACCTGCTCCGGCATGGGCGCCGAGGTCGAGATGGAGAGCTACGCCGAGGGCGGCAACAACGGCTTCACGTGGCAGCTGCCGGGCCGCGTGACCTGGTCGAACATCACCCTCACCCGGCCCGTCACGGCCGACACGGCGAAGATCGGCCGCTGGCTGGACGAGACGCTGCGGCGGGTCGAGCCCAAGGACGGGGAGATCGTGGCCCTGCGGCCCGACCTGAGCCGGATCATCAGCTGGCAGGTGTTCGGGATCGTTCCGGTGCGCTGGCAGGGGCCCTCCTTCGACCCCGCCAACTCCGCGGCCGCGGTGGAGACGTTGGAGATCGCCCACCAGGGCCTGCTGCCCTCCTGACCGCCCGGCACGCGTCCGGCACCCACCCGCCCGCCCGTATCCGTCCTGTCCCTCGTCCCCGCTCCGGAAGGGAGCCCACGCCATGGCCTCATCGGCACGCGCCAGCCGCGCCAGGGCCCAGCTCACCCTCAAGGAGCCCCCGACCTCGGTCGGGGCCAAGCCGGGCGGGACGATCGCGAAGCTCGACCTCCAGTTCAACCCCTCGACCCTGCAGCTGGGCAAGACCACCGAGTGGCGGCGCTCCCCGTCCCGGATGGCGGGGCAGTCGGCGCTGCCCGAGTTCGTGGGCAGTGGTCCGCGCACGCTGAGCCTGGAGGTGTTCCTGGACGCCACCGCCACCCACGACAACTCCGTGGAGCAGGCGGTGGAGAAGCTGATGAAGGCGTGCGTGCCGACCCCGGCCAGCCTCGGCCGCAAGAAGCCGGCGAGCCCGTGGGTGCGCTTCGAGTGGGGCAGCGCCCGGACGACGTCGTTCGACGGGGTCCTGTCGAACCTGTCGGTGTCGTACACGCTCTTCGACGTGGACGGAAAGCCGCTACGGGCGACCTGCTCGCTGTCCATCGAGGAGGCGAGCGTCGACCCGCCGGGGCAGAACCCGACCTCCGGCGCACGCACCGCCCGCAGCACGCACATCGTGGTGGCGGGCGACAGCCTGGCGATGCTCGCCTGGCGCGAGTACGGCGACGCGACGGCCTGGCGGGCCATCGCGGAAGCCAACCGGATCGACGACCCGATGGCGCTCGTCCCCGGCACCGAACTCGTGGTGCCGGCCCTGCAGGACCAGCACGGCGAGGAGGAGCAGCGGTGAGCGGATCCGAATCCGGGGGCCGGTCGTTCGCGGCCGACCCGATCGTGGAGGCCCCCGGCGAACTGCCGCAGATCTGGGCGGCGCAGCTGGTGAGCTGTGTCGTCGACGAGAACGTGGGCCTGCCGGACACCGCGGTGCTCACCTACCGCGACCCCGACCACGAGTTCCTGCGCGCCACCGGCATCACCATCGGCTCGCCGCTGCGGGTGTCGGTGATGACCGTGAAGGGGCAGGCGCGGGAGCGGCTGTTCAACGGCGAGGTCACGGCCCTGGAGATCGACCGGGACCGCACCGGTTCGTTCACCGTCGTGCGCGCCTACTCCAAGGCGCACCGCCTCCAGCGCGGCCGCAAGGTCGTGGCGTACCGGAACATGACCGCCGCCGCCATCGTCCGCAAGGTGGCCGCCGGAGCGGGCCTCGCCGTCGGGAAGGTGGAGGCGGCGCCGGTGACGTACAAGCAGCTGTCCCAGGCGAACGTCTCCGACTGGGACTTCCTGCAGTTCCTCGCGGGCGAGAGCGGCGCGCAGGTGCGCGTCGACGACAAGGGGCTGCTCCAGTTCACCCGGCCCCTGAAGGCCTCCGGGGCGCCCGCCCCGTCGACGTCGGCCGTGCGCAATCCGATGGTCCTGGAGTACGGCCGGAACCTGCTCGCCCTGCGGGCCGCACTGTCGGCCGCCGACGGCGCCTCCAAGGTGCAGGTGCGCGGCTGGGACGTGACCACCAAGCGGCCGCTGATCGCCGAGCAGCCGTCCGTGGTCAGCGACACGGTGGTGCCGGGCCTCAGTCCCCGGCTCGCCGCGCGCTTCGGCAAGTCGGCCGTGGCCGTCACCGACACTCCGTACCGTACGCAGGCCGAGACCACGGCGGTCGCGAAGGCGGCGGCGGACGAGGTCAGCTCCGGCTTCGGCGAGCTGGAGGCCGTCGCCGAGGGGAACCCGCTGCTGCGGGCGGGCAAGGCCATCGCGCTCGGCAACGTGGGGCAGGCGTTCTCCGGCCGGTACACGGCGACGGCCGTGCAGCACGTCCTGGAGCCGCACGGCGGCTACCGCACCACCGTGTGGGTCAGCTCCAGCCCCGACCGTTCCCTGGCCGGCCTGGTGACCGGCGCCAACGCGCCGGGCCGCGGCCCGCGCATCCCGGGGCTGGCGATCGGCGTGGTCACGGACGTGCGCGAACCGAACGGCTCCCAGCGCGGGGCGGTGCGCCTGAAGTTCCCCTGGCTCGACGACACGTACGTCAGCGACTGGGTGCGCACCGTCCAGTGGGGCGGCAAGGGCGGCGGCGGCGTGGTGAGCCCCGAGGTCAACGACGAGGTGCTCGTCGGGTTCGAGCAGGGACTGCTCGACAGCCCGTACGTCCTCGGGGGGCTCTACAACGGTGTGGACCAGCCCTCCCCGCACGACGTACCGCTGATCGACAAGACCAGCGGGAAGGTCAACCGCCGTTCGGTGGTGTCGCGTTCGGGTCACCGCGTGGAGCTGCTCGACGCGGCGGCGCCGGGCCCCTCCGGGCTGCGGCTGGTGACCGGTGACGAGCGGCTCGAAGTACGCATGGACGACCGCCGGGACCGGATCGAGCTCACCGTGTACGCGGGGCGGGGGCGCCCGCTGACCTCGGTCCTGCTGGACAAGAACGGCATCACGCTGGACGCCCGGCGGGGCACGGTGAAGGTGTCCGGCCGCCAGGTGGACATCGACGGCACCGCCGGGGTCAGCATCGGCGGCCGCTCGGTGAAGGTGAACGGAACCGCGGACGTCACCGTCAACGGCGGTCTGCTCGCCACCCTCAAGGCCCGGCTCATCCGGATCAACTGACCTCCGCCCACCGCCATTCGGGCCACAGCCATGTGGACCACGACCGCCTTCCCCGAGGAGGAACCGATGCCAGCCGCAGCCCGTACCGGCGACCCCACCAACCACGGTGGCCGGATCGCCACGCCTCCACCCGGCGCCGCCGCGTCGGTGGCGACGGTGCTGATCGGCGGCCAACCCGCCGCCGTCGTCGGCAGCCTGCACGTCTGCGTGGTCCCGCCGCACGCCGCGCTGGGCCCGGGCAACGTCATCATGCCGAACCCGGCCGCGCTCACCACGGGCACGGTGCTCATCGGCGGGCTGCCCGCCGCCCGGGCACGCGACCAGACCTCGTGCGGCGCGATGATCCTCACCGGCGCCATGAACGTCCTGATCGGCGGTGTGTGATGAGCGAACGGTTCATCGGGCGCGGCTGGGCGTTCCCCCTGCGAGTCGGGCCCACCGGCGGGATCGCCATGGTCGAGCGGGAACGGGAGCTCGAAGAAGCCATCCGGCTGGTCCTCGGCACCGCCCCCGGCGAACGGCCCATGCGCCCCGAGTTCGGCTGCGGCATCCACGAGTACGTCTTCGCCCCCGGCGACGGCGACACCGCCGGGCGGGTCGCCCAGCAGGTGCGCGAGGCCCTGGAGCGCTGGGAGCCCCGGATCGCGGTGGACGAGGTCGTCGTGGCCTTCGACGCCGTCGAGGCGGGCACCCTCTACATCGATGTGCACTACACGGTGCGCACCACCAACGACCGGCGCAACCTGGTCTTCCCCTTCTACACGATCCCCTCCGAGGAGGGGGCCGAGGAAATGGTCGCGGACTGATGGCCCTGCCCTCCCCCAACCTGGACGACCGCCGGTTCCAGCAACTCGTCGACGAGGCGAAGCGCTACGTGCAGCAGCGCGCCCCGGAATGGACCGACCACAACGTCTCCGACCCGGGCGTCACCCTGATCGAGACGTTCGCCTACCTCGTGGACCAGCTGCTGTACCGGCTGAACCGGGTCCCGGACAAGAACTACCTGGCGTTCCTCGACCTGTTGGACATCCAGCTGTACCCGCCGTCGGCCGCCGTCGCCGACGTCGACTTCTGGCTGTCCGCCCCGCAGCCCGAGACGCTGACCCTGCCCGCGGGCACCGAGGTGACGACCGCCGCCGGTGAGACCGAGGAAGCCGTGGTCTTCGCGACCACCGACGATCTGCGCATCGTGCCCAGCGAGCTGACGCGCCTGGTCACCGCACCCCGCACCGGCGAGCAGACCGACCGCACCGGCGCCCTCGCCGAGGGCCGCGACATACCGTGCTTCCAGGCGACGCCCGAACCCGGCGACGCCCTGCTGTTCGGCCTGCCGACGGCCGTACCGCGCTGCGTGGTCGCCGTGCGCCTCGACAGCCGCGTCGAGGGCGTCGGCGTCGACCCGCGCCAGCCCCCGCTGGTGTGGGAAGCCTGGGACGGCGGCCGCTGGCAGCGCTGCGAGACCGACTCCGACAGCACCGGCGGCCTCAACCGGCCCGGTGAGGTCATCGTGTACGTACCGGCCGGGCACACCGCGTCGCTGATCAGCGGCACCCGCGCGGGCTGGCTGCGCTGCCGGGTCACCGAGCCCGATCCCGGCCAGCCGTTCTACTCGGAGTCCCCGACCGTGCGCGAGGCCGCCGTCTTCACCGTCGGCGGCACGATGACCGTGGAACACGCCGAGCGCGTGACCGACGTACCGCTCGGCGCGTCGGAGGGCGTGGCGGGGCAGACCTTCCGGCTCGGCCGCCCGCCCGTACTGCTCGACGGGGAGCCCCCGGTGGTGGAGGTGTCCTCGCCCGAAGGATGGCAGCGCTGGGAGGTGGTGGACCACTTCGGGCGCTCCACCCCCGACGACCGGCACGTCCGCGTGAACGCCACCACCGGCGAGTTCGGCTTCCCGCCGGTGCTGCGCGAGGCCGACGGCACCCTGCGCGCCTGCGGCGCCGTACCGCCCAAGGGCTCCCAGGTCCGCGTGGCCCACTACCGCACCGGGGGCGGCCCCGCGGGCAACGTCTCCCGCGGCGCGATCTCCGTACTGCGCAGCTCCGTCCCCTACGTCGCCCGCGTCACCAACCGGGAGGCGGCGCGCGGCGGCGTCGCCGGGGAGACCATCGACAACGCCAAGCTGCGGGCGCCGGAGACCCTGCGCATGCAGGAACGCGCGGTGACCGCCGAGGACTACGAGATCATCGCCCGCCAGGCGGCACCCTCGGTACGCCGGGTCCGCTGCCTGCCCGCCACGGACGGCTCCGCGGGCGCGGGCGCGGTACGCGTCCTGGTGGTCCCGGACGCGGTGGCCGACGAGGGCGACGACCGGCTCCGCTTCGAGCAGCTGATCCCCTCCGACCAGGTGCTCACCGCGATCACCGCCACCCTCGACGAACGGCGCCTGATCGGCACGCGCCTCGTCGTCGAACCGCCCGTCTACCAGGGCGTCACCGTCGTCGCCCGGCTGTCGGCGCCCGCCGCGGACGCCGACCGGGTGCGCGAGGCGGCGCTCGACGCGCTGTTCCGCCACCTCAACCCGCTGCACGGCGGACCCGACGGCGCGGGCTGGCCGTTCGGGCGGCCCGTGCAGTACGGCGAGGTGTTCGGCGTGGTGCAACGCGCCATCGGGGACGTCCTGGTGGAAGACATCCGCCTGTTCGCCGCCGACCCGATCACCGGGCGGCGCGGCGCCCCCGTCGACCGGATCGACATCGGCGCGGGCGCGCTCGTCTTCTCCTACCAGCACCAGGTCGTCGTAACGGAGCCGGAGCCGGGGGTGCGCGGATGAGCCGGGCCGCCGTCCCGGGCCTGCCCAGCCCGCACCCGATCGGCGAGCAGCTGCCCGCGCTGTACGCCGACGACGACTTCGCCCAGCGGTTCACGGCGGGCCTGGACACGGTCCTGGCCCCGGTGTTCACCACCCTCGACAACCTGCCCTCCTACTTCGACCCCCGGCTGGCCCCGGCCGACTTCCTGCCCTGGCTGGCCTCCTGGGTGGGCGGCATCGACGACCCCCGGTGGCCGACCGCGCTGCGGCGCGAGGCGGTGGCGCGTGCGGTGGAACTGCACCGCTGGCGCGGCACCCGGCGCGGCCTGACCGAGGCCCTGCGGCTGGTCCTGGGCGTGTCCGCCGAGGTCAGCGGGGACGGCGGGGCCACCTGGTCCCGTACGGCGGGCGCGGACCTGCCGCCTCCGCCGGCCGACGAGGTCCTGATCCGGGTGTGGCCGCGGCGCGAGGGCGAGGCGTACGCGGTGGACGCGGACCGGGTCCGCGCACTCGTCCGCACCCTGTGCCCCGTCCATACGGTCTGCCGCGTCGAGGTCCTGTCCGGGCCGCCCGCGGGTGAAGGAAGGTGACGACGATGCGTGCGTGTCCCGTGTGCGGCGCGTCCAACGGCGCGACGGACGACTTCTGCGGCAACTGCGGCGCCTACCTCGGCTGGTCGGACCCCACCCCCACCCGAGGCTCCGCCGCCGATTCGGTGGAAGCCCCCCAAGAACCCCCCCTCCCGGCCCGGGCGGCCCCCTCCGAGGCGGAGCCCGCCCCACCGGCCCCGCCGTCGACGGCCGAGGCGGCCTCGCGGCCCCCCACCGGCCCGCACGCCGGATCCACCCGGCCCGCACCCTCCGCCCCCTCCGGCGCGGAGCCCGCCCCGTCTGCTCCCGCCGGCGCGGACTCGGCCCCGCCCACGCCCGCCGGGGCGGAGCCCCACCCGACTGCTCCCGCCGGGGCCGAGTCCGTCCCGTCCGCGCCGTCCGGCGCGCAGGCCGCCACGCCCGACGGAGACCGGCAGGCGCCCGCCGGGCAGCGCAACGGGTCCGCCCGGCCCGCGCCCTCTGCTCCCGCCGGCACGGATCGACGCCTGCCGTGGCCCCGCCGAGGGTCCAACTCGCCGACACCTCCTGCCTCGGAGCCCCACCCGGCCGTACCCGGATCAGGGTCTCGTCGGCCGGCCGAATCGGCCATGCCCACGCCCGCCACGGCGGAGCCGGCCACATCCGTACCCGCCGGGGCGGACCCCGCCCCACCCACAACGGCCGGCGCAGACCGGCAGGCGCCCGCCGGGCAGCGCAACGACTCCGCCCCGCCCGTGCCCACCCGGGCGGAGCCCCACCCGACTGCTCCCACCGACACCGGCCCCGGCGCGCCCACACCCGCCCGAGCGCAGTCCGGCCCACCCGCGCCCACCAGCACCGAGTCGCGCCCGCCCGCCGGCGCGGAGCCGACCCCATCCGCGCCCACCGGCACGGCGTCCGGCCCACCCATGCCCACCGGCGCCGAGCCGGCCCCGCCCACACCCGCCCGAGCACAGTCCGGCCCGCCCGCGCCCTCCGGGGCGGGGTCGGCCCCGGCCGCCCCGCCCACCCCGGCCGACGCGGATCCACAGGCCCCCGCCGGGACGCGCCGTGGGGCCGCAGCTCCCGCCCCTTCCGGGACGGAACCCGGTCCCTCCGCACCCGCCGGGACGGCCCGGCGGCTGCCCTGGCAGCGGGGACGGTCCAACCCGGCCGCGCCCCCCGGGGAGGAGCCCGCGCCCGCCGGGGCGGGTCGGCTGCTGCCCTGGCTGCGGGGCCGGTTCACCCCGGCCGCGCCCGCCGGCGCGGAGTCCGGACCGGCCGCGACCGCCCCCGTCGAGTCGGCCCCGTCGGAGCCCGGCCTACCGGAGGGCCGGGGCGGCGGCGGAGCGCGGCCCGAGCCGCAAGCGCCGGCCGCCGCTTCGCCCGCCGCCAGGCGCCCCGCCGCGCCCGAGCCCGTCGCCCCGCGGGCACCCGCACCCGCCCAACCCGCCACCCCAGCGGGAGCGGCACCGGCGTCGCCCCAGCCCGTGCAGCCCGCGAGGGCGGTCGCCCCGCGCCCCGTCGTGCGGCCCGCCGCGGTGAGCGAAGACGTAGCCGGCGTCCCGTGCCCCGCCTGCGGCACGCCCAACCCGCCGGACCGCCGCTTCTGCCGCCGTTGCGCGGCTCCGCTCACGCCCAGCACCGCACCGCCAGCCCTCCCCTGGTGGCGGATGATCTGGCCGCTGCGCCGCCGCACCCGCGCCGGCTCGGGCCGGATGGTGCGCTTCCTGGTGGTCCTGACCGTCGTACTGGCCCTGTGCGCGGGCGGTTTCCTGCTGCTGCCGGCCGGACGGCATCTGATCGAGGACACCCGGGACAAGCTCGGCAAGGCCAAGGCGGTGACGGCCACCCGCGTCGGGGCGAGCGCCGAGGTTCCCGGGCATCCGGTGGGCAACAGCACGGACGGGCTCAACAACCGCTACTGGGGCGCGCCCGCCCCCGGCGCCTCGGTGACGTACACCTTCGCCAAACCCTTCCGCCTGGTCGCCGTGATCATCACCAACGGCGCCTCCTCGTCGCCCGAGGAGTACGCGAAGCAGTCGCGCGCGCTCCAGATCGACATGGAGGTGACGGCGCGGGACGGCCGGAAGGTCCACAAGAGGTTCGCCCTGAGCGACAAGCCCGGTCCGCAGACCTTCCCCACCGGCATCAGCGACGCCACGACGATCCGCCTGACCCTCGACGCACCCGCCGGGTCGGCCCCGGACCGCCATCTCGCCCTGGCGGAGGTGGAGTTCTTCCAGCGAAGCTGACGGGCCCACCGGGCCGATTCCCGGACCGCCGTACGCCCCGGCCGCATACCGTGGGTCCGCATGGAGACACGGGTGCGGCTGGAGCCGTGGGGTGACGGGGACTTCTGGCTCCTGGAGCGCAAGAACGAACCCGCGATGACCGGGCATCTCGGCGGGCCGGAGACCCCGGAGAAGCTCGCCGACCGGCAGCGGCGGTACGAGGCCCTGAGCGCGCGGGAGCCGGCCGCCGGGCGGATGTTCCGGGTCGTACTGGAGCCGGCCGGCGAGAGCGTCGGCTCCGTCGGCTTCTGGGAGCGCGAGTGGCGGGGCGAGCCGGTCTACGAGGCCGGCTGGGGCGTGCTGCCCGAGTTCCAGGGCCGGGGGCTGGCGGTGACGGCGCTCAAGGAACTGCTGGCCTACGTCCGCGTCCACGGCACCCGCGACAGCGTCCACGCCTTCCCGGGCAGGGACCACCCGGCGTCGAACGCGGTCTGCCGGCGGGCGGGGTTCGAGAACCTGGGAGAGGTCGACTTCGAGTACCCGCCCGGAGTGCCCCACCCGAGCCTCGACTGGCGCTACCGGATGGGGCGGCGGCCCGGATCCACACCGTAGGCCGGGATCACGCCGTAGGCCGGGCTCGTGCCGTCGGCCGGGATCACACCGTCAGGATGATGCGGCCGCGGACCCCCGCGGTGGCGAGGCGTTCGTGCGCCTTCGGCGCCTCGGCCAGCGGAACGGTGTCCGCGACCCGCAGCGTGAGCTCACCCGCGTCCACCAGGGCCACCAGGCGGGCCAGGTGCGGTGGACGGGGTCCTGGACACGGCCGTACTGGGGGGGGCACCGGGGGCGAGCCCCAGCAGGTCCACCGCGCGGGCCGCGGTGAGCCCGGCCAGCGGCAGCCCCGCCGCCGCCCCGGCGTCCACGGTCGCCGGCGCGGCCACCACGGCGGAGGCGTCGAACACCGCGTACTCCGCGTGCGTGCCGAGCGGCTTCACCGTCCCGTGATGCAGCCCCACCACCCGGTCACCGCGGCGGTGGCCGGTTACGTCCGCGCCCGACCTCGGCTCCAGCCTCAGCTGCCTCCTCTCCTCCGTGAAGCTCTGGGCCGAAAACCACTTCGCCGAGGTCAGCGCCCATCGCGACACGTACGACCAGGCCACCGGGACCTCGTAAATTCAGCCGCGACCACCGCCCCGGCAATGGCATGCTGGCAGGGTGAACGGACCCGGCATTCAGCTCACCCTCGCCCCCGAACTGCGCCTCTTCGCCCCGCCCAGCCGGCGCGCCGACCGCGTACCGACCACGACCGACGGCGCCTCCAGCCTCGGCCACGTCGTCGAATCGGCCGGCGTCCCGCTCACCGAAGTCGGCCGCCTCCTCGTCGACGGCCACGAGGTGCCCGCCTCCTACGTCCCCCAAGACGGCGAGGACGTCCAGGTGTTCGGGGTCGAACGCCCCCAACGCATCCCCGGCGCCCCGCTGCGCTTCCTCCTCGACGTCCACCTCGGCACCCTCGCCCGCCGCCTGCGCCTGCTCGGCGTCGACGCCGCCTACGAGAACGAGGACATCGGCGACCCCGCCCTCGCCACCCGCTCCGCCGCCGAGCAGCGCGTCCTGCTCTCCCGCGACCGCGGACTGCTCCGCCGCCGCGAGCTGTTCGCCGGCGCGTACGTCTACAGCGACAACCCCGACGAACAACTGCGGGACATCCTCAGCCGGTTCGCACCCGCCCTCGCACCGTGGACCCGCTGCACCGCCTGCAACGGCCCGCTCCACGAGGCCGACAAGGAGAGCGTCGGCGACCGCCTCGAACACGGCACGCACCGCTCCTACGACGTGTTCGCGCAGTGCTCCGCATGCGAACGCGTCTACTGGCGCGGCGCCCACCACGCCCGCCTGGAACGGATCGTCGAGGACGCCCTCGTCGAATTCGGCACCGCCTGACCCGGCCAGGCCCCGCCCGGGCGGCAGGGCCTAGAAGGCGTAGGCGTCACCCGTGTCCAGCGCCAGCACCACGTGCTCGTTGTTCACGTGGTTCCGGTCCGTCGCACCGCCGTTCCACCACGTGTCGACCCGCACCACCACCTCCGGCGCCCGCTCCCGCAGCGCCAGCGCCAGCCCGATGTGCCGGCCACGCCCGTGCAGCGGCAGCGGGCCCGTCTCGCACACCACCTCGCGCACACCCGCCCGCGCGCAGCCCTCCGCCAACTGCTGGCGGTCCGCGAGCTCGGCCGACAGCCGCACCCGCACCGTCGCGTTCGCCAGCGCCGACGGCCCGTCGTTCTCCGGGACCAGCCAGATCCGCAGCTGCGCCCCCGACAAGTGCACCCGGCCGTGGTACGCCACGTCGGCCTCGTCCTCGGGCCCGGCCGCCACCGAGGCCCACCCGGGCGGCGCACCCGCACCCGCACCCAGCGCCAGCAATCCCGCCACCACCACACTCCGTACGGCACCACGGCGCACCGCCACCACCTCCTCGCGCGGAGGCTAGCCACCGGCGACCACGACCGATCGGACCATCACACGAATGAGGGCGGGCCGTACCCCCATCTGCCCCGCACGCCCTCATAGGCTTCCAGCCATGCTGATCGCACGCTCCGCCGCGCTGTTCGCCCTCGCCGCCCTCCTGGAGATCGGCGGCGCCTGGCTCGTCTGGCAGGGCGTCCGCGAGCACAAGGGCTGGGCCTGGATCGGCGCCGGAGTGATCGCCCTCGGCCTCTACGGCTTCGTCGCCACCCTTCAGCCCCAGGGCGACTTCGCCCGCGTCCTCGCCGCCTACGGCGGGGTCTTCGTCGCCGGATCCCTTCTCTGGGGCGTCGTCGCCGACGGCTACCGCCCCGACCGCTGGGACGTCATCGGCGCCCTCGTCTGCCTCGGCGGCATGGCCGTGATCATGTACGCCCCGCGCGGACGCTGATCCACCGGGCCACCGGGCCACCGGGCCCGCCCCGCCTATGCTGGCGGGTAATCGCCCGTACGAACGACCTACGAACGACCTACGCACGACCGAGGAGCCCGCAGATGAGCACCGCACCGGCCACCCGAACCGCCGTCGTCACCGGCGCGAGCAGTGGCATCGGCGCGGCCACCGCCCGGCAGCTCGCCGCCGCCGGCTACCACGTCGTCCTCACCGCCCGCCGCAAGGACCGCATCGAGGCCCTCGCCGCCGAGCTCACCGACGCCGGCCACTCCGCGGCCGCCCACGCCCTCGACGTCACCGACCGCACCGCCGTCGACGCCCTCGCGGCCTCCCTCGACCGCTGCGACGTACTCGTCAACAACGCGGGCGGCGCCATCGGAGCCGAGCCCGTCGCCACCGGCGACCCCGCCGACTGGCGCACGATGTACGAGGTCAACGTCATCGGCACCCTCAACGTCACCCAGGCCCTGCTCCCCGCCCTCACCGCCTCCGGCGACGGCACGGTCGTGGTCCTCTCCTCCACCGCCGGCCACTCCACCTACGAGGGCGGCGCCGGCTACGTCGCGGCCAAGAACGGCGCCCGCGTCCTCGCCGAGACCCTCCGCCTGGAGATCGTCGGCCAGCCCGTACGCGTCATCGAGATCGCCCCCGGCATGGTCAAGACGGAGGAGTTCGCGAAGACCCGCTTCCGCGGCGACGCGGAGAAGGCGGAAAAGGTCTACGCCGGCGTCGCGGAACCCCTGTCCGCCGACGACGTGGCCGACACCATCACCTGGGCGGTGACCCGCCCCAGCCACGTCAACATCGACCTCCTCGTGGTCCGCCCCCGCGCCCAGGCCTCGAACACCAAGGTCCACCGCGACCTCTAGGCCAGCCCGGCTGCCTTCAGGTGCGGCATCAGGGCCGCGGGCTTCAGCCCCGCGGCCTTCGCCGCACCCAGCGCCCGCTCCAGATCCGCCGCCAGCGTCGGCGTGAAGTGCAGCAGCACGATGTCGCCGGCCTTCAGCCGCGGCGTGGGCGGGGTCTCGCCCCAGGTGGTGAAGTCGTGCGTCCACGTGACCAGCGCCTTCACCCCGCACGCCTTCGCCGCGAGCCGCACCTCGTCGTTCACGGCCCCGTACGGCGGCCGCAGCAGCCTCGGCACCCGCCCGAAGACGGCCTCGATCCGCTCCCCGGCCCCGCACACCTCGGCATCCTTGCCGACCGCGTCGAGCGTGGTGAGATCCGGATGGCTGACGGTGTGGTTCTCCACGCTCGCCCGCCCCTCCTCCGTGAGCCGGGTGAAGTACCCGGTGTCGTACGAGGCCGCCCCCGGCAGCAGGAACAACGTCACCGGCACCCGCTTCTCCAGCAGGATCCGGGCCGCGTCCGGATCGTGGCTCCACCCGTCGTCGATCGTGATGAACACGACCTTCTCGGACGTCGGCACCTGCCCCACGACACCCGGCAGCCCCACCCCCGCCTGCGCGGACCCAGCGGCCCCCAGAGCGAGCGACAACGCCGCGACCACGGCGACGAAAACACGAGATCTCCCCATGCCGCCATCTTGGTCTAGACCAATTCCACGGTCAACCCTCGTACCACAAAAGGAAGTTGACCCCTCGCCCGCCCCGGGTCCGTATGGGTGAATCCACGCGAAATGTCAGCGTGCGCGGCTACCCTCCGAAAGCGTGAGCCACGAAAAGGAGGAAGCTATGGCCGTGATACAGCACGAGACCACGATCGCGGAGGCCGCCGATCGACTCTCCAAGGAGCTTCCCAGGCACCGAGTGGAGATTCTCCACGGGAGGCTCACCGTGACACCACCCGCCGACGGGGCGCACGCGCTCGCTCTGAGCTGGCTGATCGAGAAGTTCTACGAGGCCGGGGCCAAGAAGGCCGGCCTGCGCTACGTCCAGGGCGTCGGCATCTGGCTGCCCACCGGCCCGGACGACTACGCCATCCCGGACTTCGCACTCGTCAGCAAGGACTTCCTCGCTTTCAAGGGACGCAACAACTGCTACCCGCCCGACGTCTTCCGTCTCATCGTCGAGGTGACCTCCTCGAACTGGTCGGATGACCTCGGATCGAAGGTCGACGCCTACGCCAAGGCCGATATCCCCTTCTACATCATCGCCGACCGCCGCCACGACGAGGTCGTGGTCTGCCGCGACCCGCGCAACGGCACCTACCGGCTCCGCACGTCCCACAAGCGGGGCGAGTCCATCACGGTCCCCGAGTACGTCGGGGTGTCCCTCGATCTCCCCGTGAATCTCCTCCTCGACGGCGACGAGGACTGATCTCACGCGGAGGGGGGGGGGGGGGGGGGGGGGGGGGGGGGGGGGGGCGCCCCCCCCCCCCCCCCCCCCCCCCCCCCCCCCCCCCCCCCCCCCCCCCCCCCCCCCCCCCCCCCCCCCCCCCCCCCCCCCCCCCCTCCACTCCCCCGACAGCCGCGCCCGGGCCTCAGCCCTTGATGCAGATGACCTGCTTGAGCTTCGCCACGACCTGGACGAGGTCGGTCTGCTGGTCGATGACCTGCTCGATCGACTTGTACGCGCCCGGGATCTCGTCCACGACGCCCGAGTCCTTGCGGCACTCCACGCCCTTGGTCTGCTCCACCAGGTCGCGCGCCGAGAACTTCTTCTTCGCCGCCGTCCGGCTCATTTTCCGACCCGCGCCGTGCGAGGCCGAGTTGAACGACTTCTCGTTGCCGAGGCCCTTCACGATGTACGAGCCCGTGCCCATGGAGCCCGGGATGATCCCGTAGTCGCCGCTGCCGGCGCGGATCGCGCCCTTGCGCGTGACCAGCAGGTCCATGCCGTCGTACCGCTCCTCCGCCACGTAGTTGTGGTGGCAGCTGATCTCACGGTCGAAGGACACCTTCGCCTTCCGGAACTCCTTGCGCACGACCTCCTTGAAGAGGCTCATCATCGCCGCGCGGTTGTATTTGGCGTACTCCTGCGCCCAGAAGAGGTCGTTGCGGTACGCCTCCATCTCCGGGGTCGCGGACAGGAACACCGCCAAGTCCCGGTCGACCAGGTTCTGGTTGTGGTCCAGGCTGCGGGCCACGCCGATGTGGTACGCGGCGAGCTCGTTGCCGATGTTCCGGGACCCGGAGTGCAGCATCAGCCAGACCGAACCTGTCTCATCTAGACAGAATTCGATGAAATGGTTGCCGCTTCCGAGCGTTCCGATCTGCTTCGTGGCACGTTCCTGACGGAATTTGACCGCATCGGTGAGGTAGTCGAAGCGCTCCCACAGGTCCTCGTACCCCTCCACCGAGAAGCCGTACAGCCGCGACGGGTCCACCGCCTCCTTGTGGAGGCCCGTGCCCACCGGGATCGCCTGCTCGATCTTCGAGCGGAGCCTGGACAGGTCACCCGGCAGGTCGTTCGCCGTCAGGGACGTCTTCACCGCCGACATGCCGCAGCCGATGTCCACGCCCACCGCCGCCGGGCAGACCGCGTCCTTCATGGCGATCACCGAGCCGACCGTGGCGCCCTTGCCGTAGTGGACGTCCGGCATGACGGCCAGGCCCTTGATCCACGGGAGGGTGGCGACGTTGCGCAGCTGCTGCATCGCGCCGTCTTCGACGGACGCCGGGTCCGTCCACATCCGGATCGGGACGTTCGCCCCGGGTACCTCTACATACGACATACGGAATCAATCCCCCGAAAACCACAGAAAAGTCAGAATGCGCAAAAAGCCTCGCTCTTGATCCCAAATACGACAGGGGACCGGCGCCAGCACCAGCGTGTGCGATAGACATTGTGTCCAGCCGTGACCAAGGAGCGGCAACGCATTTTCCTGACCGCCGGGGTTCCGGCGGTCGAAGGGAGCCAGTGGACGTGCAGCGCAAGGCGGTACGGCGAGGGTCGCGGATC
Organism: Streptomyces sp. NPDC029164; assembly: GCF_055563995.1. Classification (NCBI taxonomy): domain Bacteria; kingdom Bacillati; phylum Actinomycetota; class Actinomycetes; order Kitasatosporales; family Streptomycetaceae; genus Streptomyces; species Streptomyces sp. NPDC029164. The sequence continues at coordinate 185,441 of NZ_JBVHWW010000007.1, forward strand.
CTGCCAGGCATCGCGGTGCTCACCGCGCTCGCGGCCGGCGCGCTCGGTCTGACCGGGTGCACCGGCGGGAGCAGCGGCGGCGGCACCAGTGACTCGAAGGCCGGCGGCAACCCCGCCGTGCCCGCCCAGCCGGGGAAGTACCGCAGTCTGCCCGCGCCCTGCAAGGCCGGCGTCGACAGCAAGAAGCTCAAGGCCATGCTGCCGGCCGGGGACAGCCTCACTCCCGAGCAGCGCGACCAGCTGTACGCGGGCGTCGCGGACGCCTCGTACGACGGCGACCGGCACGTCGGCTGCCGCTGGACCGCGCAGTCGCCCGAGGAGACGCGGCTGCTGTCGGTCGGATTCGAGCGCGTGGTCTCGTACGACCGGGCCACCGCCAGCGACGACGACAAGGCGAAGCAGGTCTACGTACGGCTGCTCACCGACGCGCACCTGCCCTTCCCCGGTCCGGCCACGAGCGCGAGCCCGGGTCCCGGCACTCCCGCCACTCCCGCCGCCCCCAACCCGGCCGCCCCCTCGGCCTCCGCCACGCCGCCGGCCGGCGCGCCGACCCCCTCGGCGAGCCCGTCCGCCCCCGTCGAGCTCGGCTCCCGCGTCCTGGACGGCCTCGGCAGTGACGCCTTCATCGAGGACAAGCTGAGCCCCGCGGGGGCCACGGCCGCGCAGGCGCGCACCGTGCGGATTGTGTTCCGTACCTCGAATGTCATCGTCAAGGTCGAGTACAGCGTGCAGCCCGCCCTGCCCGGTACGGTCCCGCCGAGTGCGGAAACCCAGGACAGGGCACGGCAGTTGGCGCAGGCCCTGGTGGAGCGTTTCAACGAGTGAGCGGCGCCCGCCGCAGCCGGGCGTGACGCCGCGCACAGCAGGCGGGCACCCGATCGGGCTACCGTTGCCCGGGTCCCGCGTCCGAAGCAGACCCTCACACGCACTGAAGGAACCATGCACCGATCAGCCTCGCGCCTCACCCGCGTTCTCGCCTGCGCAGCCGTCCCGGTGATCCTCACCGTCGCCGGCTGCTCGTCCGACTCGGGCAAGGACTCGGGCTCGAACGACGGCAAGAAGTCCAGTTCCTCCTCGTCGGCGAAGCCCAACGCGAAGTCGTCCGCGCCGCTGGAGAAGGCGGCCTTCGCCACGCTCCCGGACCCCTGCAAGGCGCTCGCGTCGGCGACGATAGACACGGTCGTCCCGGAGGCGAAGGACAAGAACGGTACGGGGACCAAGTCGAACGACCTGACCAGCCGTGCCGGCTGTGCCTGGAACGGCCTGCAGTCGGACGGCCTGAAGGGCTCGCAGTACCGCTGGCTGTCGCTCTCCTTCTTCCGTGCCGACTCGCACACCTCCCTCGGCAGCGCCAACAAGCGCGCGGAGGAGGAGTACGGCAAGCAGGTCGAGAAGGCGAAGGCGTCCGAGGGTGCGCAGAACCTGAAGGCCGAGGCCACGGAGGGGATCGGCGAGCAGGGGACGTCGGTCGTCTACAGCGTCAAGAAGGACGTCGACTTCTTCAACACGACGATCGTGGCGCGCCACCAGAACGTGGTGGTCACGCTCGACTACAACGGCGCCGCGTACGAGGGTGCCGGCGCTCCGGACCAGGCGAAGCTGCTCCAGGACGCCGTCGCGGCGGCCAAGGAGGCAGTGGCCTCGGTCGACGCCGCCAACAAGCAGCAGGCCGAGCAGCCGCAGTCGGAGCAGCCGCAGTCGCCGCAGCCCCAGCAGTAGCCCCCGGCACCGGCAGTGGCACCGGCAGTGGCGGTGGCGGTGGCGATGGCGGGCGGGACGGGGTGGGGCGGGGCCTCCTGGGGCGCTGACATCCAGTCACCCGTACGCTGTGCCTGCCGCAGCTTGGTAAAGGCTCGGTAAGCACTTCAGCGCTCGGTATGTGCTCGACAAGGGGAGGGGATCGCGGGTGGCCGCGATGCAGCTGACTCGTACGCACCGGATACTCATCGGCGTCGTGGTCGCGGGAGCCGTGGTCATCGCGGGGATCGGCTTCGCGGGCTCGTACGCCGCGGTGCGCACCCTCGCCGAGCAGAAAGGCTTCGGCAGCTTCTCGCTGGTGTTCCCGATCGGCATCGACGCGGGCATCTGTGTGCTGCTCGCGCTGGACCTGCTGCTGACGTGGCTCCGGATCCCCTTCCCGCTGCTGCGTCAGACGGCCTGGCTGCTGACCGCGGCCACCATCGCCTTCAACGGGGCGGCCTCCTGGCCCGATCCGCTGGGTGTCGGCATGCACGCCGTGATCCCGATCCTGTTCGTGGTGACGGTGGAGGCCGCCCGGCACGCGGTGGGCCGGATCGCGGACATCACCGCGGACCGGCACATGGAGGGCGTGCGCATCACGCGGTGGCTGCTGTCGCCGATACCCACGTTCAAGCTGTGGCGCCGGATGAAGCTGTGGGAGCTGCGCTCCTACGAGCAGGCGGTCGGCATGGAGCAGGACCGGCTGATCTACCAGGCCCGGCTGCAGGCCCGGTACGGGCGCTCCTGGCGGCGGAAGGCGCCGGTGGAGGCGCTGATGCCGCTGAAGCTGGCCCGGATCGGCGTGCCCCTCAAGGAGACGGCTCCGGAGGCGCTGGCGATGACGGGCATCGAGCCCGCGGTGCTGCCCCCGCTGGATCAGCAGGGTGCGGCGGCCGGCGCTCCGGCGCTGGTGGCCGCGGCGGCCGCGGCGGGGCCGGCCCAGCCGTCGGAGCAGGCGGAGCAGGCCCGGCAGGCCGCCGAGGCGCAGGGCGGGGTGCCGGGGCCGCCCGCGGTCGTGCACGGCCCGCCGCCGTTCGCGGTGGAGCCGACTGCCATGCCGGCGGCGCACAACAGCGCGTGGTTCGCCGCGCCGAAGGCGCCGCAGGCGGCGTACGAGGGCGGCTACAACCCGCAGTACGTCGAGGGGCTGGAGCCGACTCCGGTGCTGCCTCCGATGGGGCCGGAGGAGCAGCAGCCGGTGCAGCGGGACCTCCCGATCCCGGCGCCCCGCCAGGAGGGCCTCCCCCAGGGCGCGCAGGCGGCACAGGGCCCGCAGGGTGCCCAGCCCGCCCAGGCGCAGCAGGCCCCGGAGGAAGGCCCGGAGACGCCCGACGAGGCCGAGTTCGCCGAGGTCGCGTACAAGGTGTTCTGCGCGCTGTCCGACGAGAAGCAGGACTACCCGTCGGCCGAGGCGCTCGACATACACCTCTCGGACGGCTACGGCGTGACCCATCCGCGCAGTGGTTCCCTGCTGCGCCGGATGATCCCGGCGTTCAAGCTGCGCTACAACAAGGACCGCGAGGCCGAGCACATCGCCTGACGGCCACGGACAGGAACCATGCGGAAGGGCCCGCACCCCGAAGGGTGCGGGCCCTTCCGCATGGTCCCGCGGGCTCAGACGGCGAGCAGCTTGCGCACCCGGTCCGCGCCCACCGCCAGCAGCAGCGTGGGCAGTCGCGGCCCGGTCTCCCGGGTCACGAGGAGCCGGTAGAGCAGCGCGAAGAACGTCCGCTGCGCGACCTTGAGCTCGGGCGTCGGCTTGGCGTCGGGCTCCAGCCCGGCCATGACCTTCGGGACGCCGTAGACGAGCGTGGTCAGCCCGTCGAGGGACCAGTGCGAGTCCAGGCCCTCCAGGAGCAGGCGCAGCGACTCGCGGCCCTCGTCGTCCAGGGACGACAGCAGCTCGGTGTCGGCTTCCTCGCGTACGAGGGTGCGCTGGTCGGCCGGGACCTGGGTGGTGATCCAGTTCTCGGCGCGGTCCAGGCGCGGCCGTACCTCGTCGAGGGAGGTGAGCGGCTGCGACGGGTCGAGGTCCGTCAGGATGCGCAGGGTCTGCTCGTCGTGGCCGGCGGTGATGTCGACGACGGACGCGAGCGTCCGGTACGGGAGCGGGCGCGGGGTGCGCGGCAGCTCGGCGGCGGCGGTGCGCACGGCGCGGGTGTGCGCGGCGGCGTCGGCGGGCAGGACGGAGCCGTCGGCGACCTTGGCCTCCAGCTTGTCCCACTCGTCGTAGAGCCGCTGGATCTCCTGGTCGAAGGCGATCTTGAAGGACTGGTTGGGGCGGCGGCGCGCGTACAGCCAGCGCAGCAGCTGCGGCTCCATGATCTTCAGCGCGTCGGCCGGGGTGGGGACCCCGCCCTTGCTGGAGGACATCTTGGCCATGCCGCTGATGCCGACGAAGGCGTACATCGGTCCGATCGGCTGCTCGCCGCCGAAGATGTGCACGATCTGGCCGCCGACCTGGAAGGACGAGCCGGGCGAGGAGTGGTCGACGCCGGAGGGCTCGAAGATGACGCCCTCGTAGGCCCAGCGCATGGGCCAGTCGACCTTCCAGACGAGCTTGCCGCGGTTGAACTCGCTGAGCTTGACCGTCTCGGTGAACTCGTCCTCGGTGCAGACGTAGGTCATCTCGGTGGTCTCGTCGTCGTACGAGGTGACCTTGGTGAAGTCCTTGCCGCATTCGCCGCAGTACGGCTTGTACGGGAAGTAGCCGCCCTCGCCGGTGCTGCCGTCGTCCTCGGCGGCCGCGCCGGAGCCCTCGGCGGCCTCCAGCTCTGCTTCGTCGACCTGCTTCTGCTGGGGCTTCTTGCCGCCCGGCTTCTGCTTGGTGCGGTACTGGTCGAGGACGGCGTCGATGTCGCCGCGGTGCTTCATCGCGAACAGGACCTGCTCGCGGTAGACGCCGGTGGTGTACTGCTCGGTCTGGCTGATCGGGTCGTACTCGACGCCCATCTCGGCGAGGGCCTCGACGAAGACGGCCTTGAAGTGCTCGGCCCAGTTCGGGTACGCGGAGCCGGCCGGGGCGGGCACGGCGGTCAGCGGGCGCCCGATGTGCTGGGCCCACGACTCGTCGATGCCGGGCACGCCGGCCGGGACCTTCCGGTACCGGTCGTAGTCGTCCCAGGAGATGAGGTGGCGGACCTCGATGCCCCGGCGGCGGATCTCGTCCGCGACCAGGTGCGGGGTCATGACCTCGCGGAGGTTGCCCAGGTGGATGGGGCCGGAGGGGGAGAGTCCGGACGCGACGACGATGGCTTTGCCCGGGGCTCGGCGCTCCGCCTCGGCGATGACCTCGTCCGCGAAACGGGAGACCCAGTCGGTCTCGGTGCTGCTCTGGGCGCTCTGAGCCACGACACGTCCTTCTATCTCGAATGCTGGCTGTCAGCCATTCTCCCAGACGGAACGGGCCGCTCCGGGGTTGCTTCCGCCCAGTGATATCCCGCGATACGGATCGCGCCCGCGTGGGATACTCGGCACTTGTCGGAAGACCCAAGTACAGACCCAAGTACAGAACCTCACAGGAACGGCAGCTCATGGCCTCGGTCCCTTCGCTCGCTTCGTCCGTCAACCAGCGCGTCGCCGACGCCCTTGCCTCCGCCCTGCCGGAGGCCGGTGGCGCGGACCCGCTGCTGCGACGAAGCGACCGGGCCGACTTCCAGGCCAACGGCATCCTGGCGCTCGCGAAGAAGGCGAAGGCCAACCCGCGCGAGCTGGCGACGACCGTGGTCGAGGGCATCCCGACCGGTGACCTGATCCAGGAGATCGAGGTCTCGGGCCCGGGCTTCCTCAACATCACCATCACCGACAAGGCGATCGTCGAGACCCTGGCGGCGCGTGCGCTCGACGACCGCCTCGGCGTCCCGCTCACGGCGAACCCGGGCACCACGGTGATCGACTACGCGCAGCCGAACGTGGCGAAGGAGATGCACGTCGGGCACCTGCGGTCCGCCGTGATCGGCGCGGCGATGGTGGAGATCCTGGAGTTCACGGGCGAGAAGGTGGTCCGTCGTCACCACATCGGCGACTGGGGCACCCAGTTCGGCATGCTCATCCAGTACCTGCTGGAGCACCCGCACGAGCTGGACCACAAGTCCGGCGAGGAGGTCTCCGGCGAGGAGGCCATGTCCAACCTCAACCGCCTCTACAAGGCCTCGCGCGGCCTCTTCGACTCCGACGAGGAGTTCAAGACCCGGGCCCGGGCCCGGGTGGTGGACCTCCAGGCGGGCGAGCCGGAGACCCTCGCGCTGTGGCAGCGGTTCGTGGACGAGTCGAAGATCTACTTCTACTCCGTCTTCAACAAGCTGGACATGGACATCCAGGACCCCGACGTGGTCGGCGAGTCCGGATACAACTCCATGCTGGTGGAGACCTGCAAGCTGCTGGAGGAGTCGGGCGTCGCCGTCCGCTCCAACGGCGCGCTCTGCGTGTTCTTCGACGACGTCAAGGGCCCGGACGGCAACCCGACCCCGCTGATCGTCCAGAAGTCCGACGGCGGCTTCGGCTACGCGGCGACCGACCTCTCGGCGATCCGCGACCGCGTGGGCAACCTGGGCGCGACCGAACTGATCTACGTGGTCGACGTGCGGCAGTCCCTGCACTTCAAGATGGTCTTCGAGACGGCCCGCCGCGCGGGCTGGCTGAACGACGAGGTCAAGGCCGTGCAGCTGGCCTTCGGCACGGTCCTCGGCAAGGACGGCAAGCCGTTCAAGACCCGTGAGGGCGAGACGGTCCGGCTGGTGGACCTGCTGGACGAGGCCGTGGAGCGGGCGACGGCCGTCGTGCGGGAGAAGGCCGAGAAGGTCGGCCTGACCGAGGCGGAGATCGTCGAGAACGGCCAGTACGTGGGCATCGGCGCGGTCAAGTACGCCGACCTCTCCACCTCGGCCTCGCGCGACTACAAGTTCGACCTGGACCAGATGGTCTCGCTGACCGGTGACACGTCCGTGTACCTGCAGTACGCGTACGCGCGGATCAAGTCGATCCTGCGCAAGGCGGGCGAGGCGGGCGATCGCAAGCCGGTGGCGCACCCGGAGCTGGGGCTGGCGCCGGCCGAGCGCGCGCTGGGCCTGCACCTGGACCACTTCGGCGAGCTCATCGCCGAGGCGGCCGCGGAGCACGCCCCGCACAAGGTGGCGGCGTACCTCTACCAGCTGTCCTCGCTGTTCGCGACGTTCTACGAGCAGTGCCCTGTCGTGAAGCCCGAGCCCGAGCTCGTCGTCGGCGAGAACCGGCTGTTCCTGTGTGACCTGACGGCCCGCACGCTCACCAAGGGCATGTCCCTCCTCGGGATCCGGACGCCCGAGAAGCTCTGACATCCGGACTCCGGACAGAACACGCCAAAAGCCCACGACCCCGGCAGCCGCTGCCGGGGTCGTTGGCCTTTCGTGATGTTTAAGCCATCAACTTTCACGCCGACCCCACTAATCTGATCATGTTCAAAAGATATGTGTGGGGGGAAATAAATGAAGAAGAACATCAAGCGCATGGCCGCGGTCGCCGCGGTCGCCGTGGCCGGACCGACCATCCTGACCGCCACGCCCGCGATGGCCGCCGACCAGCCGGCCGTGATCGTTCCTGACGTGGCGCCGAAGGACGACGCCACCGCCGACGCCGGTGCGCCGACCACGCCCGTGGCCGGCACTCCCGACGCGGAGAAGCCCGTCGCCGAGAAGCCCGCGCCCGTCGCTGAGAAGCCGGCGCCCGTCGTCGACACGCCCGCGCCGACCACCCCGGCTCCGGCGCCCGCCGAGCAGCCCGCGAAGGACGCCAAGCCCGCCGCGGACAAGCAGCACGCCGATTCCGACGGCATCATGATGGGCCCCGACGTCACCGTCGCGGGCATCCCGAAGACCGGCTTCAAGCCGGGCGGCGACTGGACCCAGCTGAAGGTGTCGGTCGACAACTCGGGCGGCGACTGGGTCAACGGGCTCCAGCCCCGCCTCTCGGTCGACAAGGCCGGCGGCAAGCTGAAGGCCGGCCACTACGAGATCGAGTCGCGCATCGTCCGCACGGACGGCAGCAGCTACTGGTGGCCCGCCACGGCGCTCGACCACGAAACCGACGCCACCAGCATGAGCGACTACTTCATCGGCACCGTCGGCACCCTCGACCGCGGCGCGAGCTACGACATCGACGTGCGCATCCGCTTCACCGCGGACGCCCCGCGCATCAACTTCGACATGGCCTCCGACGCCGTGAGCATCAGCGCCGACGGCTGGAAGTACGGCCCCAGCAGCTGGTACGACGCCAAGATCGAAGGCGCCGAGGACGGCGAAGAGGACCCGTTCGTCGACGGCCCCGCGCTCGCGGTGAACGGCGTACCGGAGACCGTCAAGGCCGGCGGCGACTGGACCAACCTGTCCGTCCGCGTCGACAACTCCGGCAAGAAGGCCCTGGACGGCTTCAACGTCGGCCTGGTCCTGGCCCGGCCGGACTGGGTCCCGATGAAGGGCTCGCAGGTCAAGGTCGAGGTCCTGAGCAAGGACAAGAACGGCAAGGCCGGCTGGCACGAGGCCGAGATCCGGTCCGAGGAGGAGGGCGTGTTCCTCGGGGTCGACCTCGCGGGCGGCCCCGTCGCGGACGGCCAGAGCTTCGACATCCAGGTCCGCATCCGCCTGACGGCCGACGCGCCGCTCGGCGACCTGCGCATCTCCTCCTGGGGCTCGTCCCAGGTCGGCCCGGAGACGCCCACCCCGTGGGCGACTTCGTACTCCAAGGCCCGCCTGACGAAGATCGTCGCCGCCGACCCGGCCACCGGCGGGAACGGCAACCAGCCCAACCCGAACGGCGGCGCGAAGCCGATCGCCGACGACACCACCGGCCACACCGGCGGCGAACTCGCCGCCACCGGCGCCGACGCGGCCACCACCTGGGCCCTCGGCGGCGCGGGCCTGGCCCTCGCCATGGGCGCCGCCCTGGTCGCGGGCACCGGCCGCCGCCGCCGCGCCACCGCCTGAGCCGACCGCTCGGCTCCGGCCGACACCTCGGCCGTGTGACGGGGCCCACGGGGAATGTTCTCCCTGTGGGCCCCCTCTTTCGAGGCATGAAGACCGTGACCGTGACCGAGACAGAGACCGAGACCGTGACCACCTCCCGGCGCCGCGCCGGAAACGCCGTCGCCGCCCTCCTCGCCGCCGACGGACTGCTGCACCTGTACTGGGCCACCGGCGCGACCTGGCCCGCCGCCGACGAGCGGGCGCTGTCCCTGGCCGTCCTCGGCCTGGAGACCTCCTTCGGGCCCCAAGTGGTGCTGCCGCTGGCCGCCGTGACCCTGGCGGGCGCCACCGCGGTCCTGGCCCACTCCCGCGGCCGCGGCGGCCGCATCACGCGGGCCGTCACCGCCGCCGTCGCCACCGGACTGGCCGTACGGGGCCTCGCGGGCCTCGGCTGGGCCGCCGGACTCCTCGACAGCCCGGCCGGCAGCCCCTTCCACTTCCTCAACCTCGCGCTGTACACGCCCGCTTGCCTGGTCTTCGGCTGGGCGGCCGCCCGCCTCGCACGCACACCCGCCATTCACCCGAACGGCCCGATTGCGTCCGTGCACCCCGGGTAGGGGACGGCCCGTCCTTCCCCCACCCGACCACCGGAGGCCTCCGTGCCCGACATGAACGGCCCCTACAAGCCCGGAACCCCCTGCTGGATCGACCTGATGGTCCCCGACCAGCAGGCCGCCCTCGACTTCTACAAGAACCTCTTCGGCTGGCAGGGTGAGATCGGCCCGGCCGAACAGGGCGGCTACTCCGTCTGCACCCTCAAGGGCAAGCCGGTCGCCGGCATCATGAAGGCGAGCAACCCGGACGGCACCGTCCCGGACCCGATGCCGCCGACCGCGTGGACCACGTACCTGGCCACCGATTCCCTCGACTCCACCCTCAAGTCGGTCACCGACGCCGGCGGCTCGGTGATGATGGGCGCGATGGACGTCATGGACCTCGGCCGGATGGCCGTGATCACCGACCCCACCGGCGCCGCCGTCGGCCTGTGGCAGGCCGGCACCTTCGACGGCGCCGGCATCGTCAACGAACACGGCGCCCTCATCTGGAACGAGCTGAACACCGGCGACGTCCCCGCCGCGGCCGCCTTCTACACCGCGATCCTCCCCGTCACCACGGCCCGGTCCACGATGCCGGACGCCGGGGACTACACCGAGTTCAAGGTGGGTGACCGCGCGGTCGGCGGAATGATGGACCTGGCGAAGCTGCCGGCGGGGGTGCCGCCGCACTGGATGCCGTACTTCCACGTGGACAGCGTCGACGAGATCCAGGCCGCCGCCGTACGGGCCGGGGGCAGCGTCATGGCCCCGGCCTTCGACATGGTGGCGGGCCGGATGGCCGTCCTCGCCGACCCCCAGGGCGGCGTCTTCTCGGTGATCACGGCGACCGCCCCGGAGCAGACCGGCTGAGGTGACCTGATGCGACCCGGCGCACGGGGACACGCTCCCCGTGCGCCCCCTCACCTCGTGAACCGGTGCCACCAGCGACGGGGCCGCCGGGCCGCCTCGCGCATGCCCGCGGCCTCCTGCCTGCACTTGGCCTCCCGCTCCGCGTCGCCGACCGCGGCGAAGCCCGCCGCGGCCCGCTCGAAACCCTCCGCCGCCTCCGCAAAGCGGCCCAGACCGCCCAGGGTCCCGGCCAGTGCCCGCACCGCAGCGGCCTGGTCCTCCACAGCGTCCAAGAGCGCGCAGGCCCGCTCGTGCGCCTCCAACGCCTGCGTCCACCGCCCCTCCCGCTGGTGCAGCACGCCGAGGTTGATCATCACCACGCCTTCGCCGTCCCGGTCTCCCCCTGCGGTGAAGAGGCTCAGCGCCTCCTCGAAACGGGCCCGCACCTCGTGCGACGAACCCGTGGACAAAAGCGATAGTCCGATCCGGTTCAGGATCCACGCCATGCGGGTCCGGTAGCCCAGATCCCGCACGATGACGAGTGCCTCTTCCCATACGACCAGGCACTCCTCGCCCCGTCCCGCCGCCCAGAGCGCCTCACCGAGTGCGTCCAGCACGATGACCTCGCGGTGCCTGTCGCCCAGCTCCCGCATGAGGGCGAGAGACTGCCGGTGCATGGCGATCGCCTCATCCAGCCGTCCCAGGTGCTGGAGGTCGCTGCCCAGCGCCAGCAGCACCGCGGCTTCCGCGTGCAGGAACCCCACCTCGCGGTAAATCTCCAACGCTCGCTGGTGAGCTTGCCGTGCCTCCTCTAAACGGCGCGCGGCAGCGTACGAGGTGCCCAACAGGGTCAGCGCCCTGCCCTCCCCCTCCCTGTCAGAGGCCTCGCGGAACAGGGCGAGGGCCTCCGTCAGCCGCTCGGTGGCCTCCCCGTCGTCCGCCTGGCACAGTGCGCTGCCGAGGTCGCAGACCGCGACGGCCAGGCCGTCGGGCCTGCCCGTCGTGCGCACGGCCGCGAGTACGTGGCGCGCCATCAGCAGGTTTTCTTGCGTATGCCCGTAGAGCTGGAAGTAGGGAGACAGGAGGCCGGCCAGTTTCACAGCGGTGTCCACCCGACCGGAGTCGGCTGCGAAGCCCACGGCGGCAACCAGCATCGGCCGCTCCGTGTCGAGCCAGTCCAGCGCCTGCGCCACGGAAGGCAGTCCCGGCCCACTGCTGCCCGGACTGTTCACTCCCAGGAGCTCCTGCGCCACGCCGGTGCTCAAGACCAGGTCGGCCAAGAAGGCGTCCGTCGCCTCCTCCCGCCCGTCCTCCTCCGCGCACTCCTCCCCCCGCTCCAGCGCGTACAGCCGCAGCAGGTCGTGCATCCGCCACCGCCCCGAGCCCACCGGCTGCTCGGTCAGCAGGCTGGCCCGTACGAGCGCGGCCAGCTTGGGCCGCACGTCCTCGCCCTCGCCGGTGAGATGGCCGGCGTACTCGGTGCGGCAGTCCGGGCCGGGGTTCACCGTCAGCAGCCGGAAGATCCGCGCCTGGTCGGCGGGCAGCCGCGCGTACGAGAGGTCGAACGCGGCCCGCACCCCCACCGGTACGCCGCCCTCGTCGAAGGTCAGCGCCTCCAGCCGGCTCCGGGCTTCGGCCAGCCGCTGCGCCAGCTCCCCCGCGGACAGTCCGGGGTCGCCCGCCAGCACCGCCCCCGCCACCGCGAGGGCCAGCGGCAGCCGTCCGCACCGCCGGGCGATCCCGGCGAGTGCCTCGGGCTCCCGTGCGGGCCGGGGATCGTCCGGCCACGCACGCAGCACCGCGTCCGCGAGGAGCTCGGCCGCCGGACCCTCCGCCAGCTCGTCCAGCGGGAGCACCCGCCCCGCGAACCCGGGCGCCACGAGCCGGTGCCGCGAGGTCACCAGCAGCCGGTGCGCTTCGGCGGCCGGTACGAGGTCGCGCACCTGCCCGACCGCACCCGCGTCGTCGGCCACGATCAGCACGCGCTGCCCGGCCTGGGCGAAGGCCGCCAGCCGCGCCCGGTACAGCGCGACCCGGCCCTCCGGCGACTCCGGCATGTCCGTGTCGCGGACCCCCAGGTGGCGCAGCATCTCCTGGACCGCCTGCGGCCCGCTCACCCCGCCGTCGGGGGCGTAGCCGCGCAGCGACAGGAAGAACACGCGGTCGCCGAACCAGCCCAGTTCCACGGCCCGGTGGGCCGTGGACACCGCCAGCGCGCTCTTGCCGACGCCGGCCAGCCCGGCCACCACGACGACCGGAGGGCCGCCCTCCGCGAGTAGGCCCAGCAGTTCCTTGACCGGCCCGTCGCGCCCGACCAGGGCGGCGGGCGCATCGGGCAGGCCGAGCAGCGCCCGCGGTGCGGGGCCGGCGCCGGCCGCGTAGGTGATGTGGTCGCCGGCGACCTGGGTGATCCGCGCGTCCCCGTCGGCGCGGGCCCACTGCTCGTTGCCCACTAGGGGGTGGGCGGGGTGGTGGCGCTGGGTGCGGACCCATCGCCGGCGGTCTGCTGCACGCGGGCGCCGTCGTCGGCCCGAGCCCGCTGGTCCAACAGACCGGGAGCGGGGCTGCCACCGGACTGGGTGATCTGACCCGTCCCCGAGGCGCGGGCCCGCTGCCGCACGACGGTCTGCCCGGCACCGGCGGCGCCCGACCCGTTGCCGGCCCACCAGGCCCCGGCCAGCCCGAAGGCCGCCGCCATGGCCCCGGCGAAGCCGGCGGCGGCCGCCACCTTGTCCGAGTCCTTGTCCGGCAACCAGCCGAAGGGGTCCGCCTGGCCCAGCTTGAAGCTGAGCAGGAACACGATCGCCGTGCCCCCGATGACGACAGCCCACCGCAACGGACGTGACACTGGCCCCCCCTTGATGCGTCTTCCGAGCATCCGAAGCTAGCAGGCACCCCCGCGGAACTCGCACCAGACGACCTTCCCGGGCGTCCGCGCCAGCACCCCCCAGTCGTCGGAGAGCGCGGCGACGAGCGTGAGCCCGTGCCCGTGCGGCCGCCCGGTGATCCGGGAGAACCCGGGCCCACTGTCGTGCACCTCGACGCGGACGGTCCCGTCCTCGAAGCCGAACAGCCGCAGCAGGTAGCCGCGGCCGCGCGGGACCCCGTACCGCAGCGCGTTGGTCGCCAGCTCGCTCACACAGAGCAACATGTCGTCGAGGCGGTCGGTGGCCCCCCACGCCCGCAAGGTGTCACGTGTGAAGTGCCGTGCAGCTGCGACGGATCGGGGTGAGCGGAGGTACAGACGCTCGCGCATGAGCGCCGCCTGAATAGTTGGATTCACGGGACGATCGTCGCGTTGCGTGACTAGCGTGTGGCTGAGCGCCGACCCGTACTCCTTGATGAGTACGGGTCCGCACGGGGTAATCCATGCACGCAGGCGGGGAGTTCGCTGTCATGCCACCGAGGAAACGAGTACGGCCGAACGCGACGACCATGAAGATGGTCGGCGCGATGGTGGCCGCCGCCCGCATCGCCAAGAACCTGACCCAGAAGCAGCTCGGAGAGCTCGTCCGGCTGGATGCGGAGACCATCGCATCGATCGAGCAGGGCCGCCGCGCGCTGATGCCGAACGTCGCCGAGCTGATGGACCTACACCTGGGCCTGCCGGGCCTGCTGACCGTGGCGGCGCTCGAGATGCCTGAGCGGGATGCGAGCCCTCCCTGGTCGGAGGAGTACATGGATCTCGAAAGGCAGGCCATTGCCATCAACTGGTACGAGAGCATGGTCGTTCCGGGAGTCCTCCAGACCGAGAACTACATGCGGGCTCTCTTCCGCTGCCGCGTACCGGCATTCCTCCCAGAGGAGATCGAGGCGCTGATCGTCCGGCGACTCTCCCGGGTGCAGATGCTGCATCAGCAACACCCGCCGAGCGTCTCTTTCGTGATCTCGGAAACGGGACTCCGCGACAGGATCGGCGGCGACGCAATCTGGGCCGAGCAGGTACGTAACCTGCTGGCCTGCATGGAGCTTCCCCACGTCACCATGCAGATTCTGCCGCTCGGCCAGACGTATCATCCGGCCCTTTCCGGCTCATTCACCATGCTGGAAACACCTGAACATGTGCACCGCGGCTACTTCGAAGGTCAGCGTGGCAGCAAGCTCGTCACCGACCCCGATGACGTCAGCATCCTGGCCCAGCGGTATGCCATGCTGCGAACCCAGGCCCTCAACCCTCTTGAGACAAAGGGCCTGCTGGACCGCATGCTAGGAGAGCTATGAGCACCGAACTGAAGTGGTTCAAGTCCATCTACAGTGGCGGCGACGGCGACGCCTGCGTGGAAGTCGCCCTGGCCTGGCACAAGTCCAGCTACAGCAGCCCCGACGGCGACCAGTGCGTAGAGGTCGCCCAGGGCGCGAGCCAGGTCCACGTCAGGGACTCGAAGGTCCAGGACGGCCCCGTCCTGGACCTGGCGCCGGCGAGCTGGGCGGCGCTGACCGGCTGGCTGGCTCGATGACGGAAGCCTGCCTCGATGAGGCGAGCAACATACTGCTCGCGCCTTCCACGTCGCAGGACAACGACCTGGTCAGGGACTTCTTCGGGTCCGTGATCACACCGGAGGACCTCGCCTCCGGGTCGACCGACCTCGCGCGGAAGACCGTCTACCTGTGTGGCGACGTAGCCAAAATCCACCGCAGCCAACTCAACACGGCGGAGCGGGTTTTCGTCGTCCGGGAGCTGTCGCACGGTTACGGCGAGGACGCCGACAGACCTTGGACCCTCGTCGATGTCGGCCGAGTTCCCGTCCGGGTACACGGCGCCGGCGTGTTCTACCGCCGGTTCTTCGACCTCGACGCCGATGACTTCGGACGGATCCGCGCGGAGCACGCCTTCCAGTCCCTGACGGAGTCCACCAAGCCGGGAACAGCCCATCGCAGCGGAATCTATCTGACGCCTGTCGAGCAGAGCGGCGACGAACTGCATTTTCGCCTGCTGCGGTGCTCCACGAATCTCTCGGGGCCGACCGAGGGCTTTCGCGCGACCGACACCCGCATCGTCGAGGCGCTGAATCGCGAGGCCGCCACCGTCTTCCGGGGTCAGGCCCCGCTGAATCACGTCCTCGCGCAGATCTACCACAACACCCTCGCCACGGCGGAGCGCAAGCAGTCCAAGGCCAAGATATCGGCCCATGCCGACAAGACCAAGGACATGCCCGTCAACGGCGTCATGGCCTTCTGCACCTTCTATGACGGGCTCGAAAAGCTGCGGCCCCTGGCCGAAGACGCCTTCGACTACGGCGTGAAGCGTGCCAGCGGGCTGACCAGACTGCGCTTTCGCCTCAAGGAGCCGATCGAGGAACGCGACGGGGTCGCGCTCCCGCCGCAGTTCGAGCTGACGCTCTATCCCGGCTCGGTGTTCTTCATGCCGCTCTCCACCAACCGTCTGTACACGCACGAAATCCGGCCCTCGACGCTGGACGCCGAGAACCTGCCGACCCGCCTGGGGTACGTGGTGCGCTGTTCGAGCGCCGAGGCCGTGCACAGGAACGGCCAGACCTTCCTCAAAGCGGCCGGGGATCTGGTGAAGCTGGGGCCGCCCACACCCGAGGGCATGGACGAGCTGCGCAGGCTGTACGCCGAGGAGAACAGGACCTCGTCCTTCATCGACTACGGCGACGCATTCCTCTTCAGCATGAACACCGGAGACTATGTTGCCCCCCGCGCCTAGGATCTCGGACGAGTTCGTCTCGCACTCGCTGGCGGCCGCGCCGGATCTCTTCGCGGAACTGTCCGCGTCGGCTCGTCTGGAAGACGTGGGAAAGGGCCGGCAAGGTGCCGTGCTCACCAGGGCCGACGAGGCGGAGGGTGTGGCTCTCGTCCGCACCACCACCCAATACAGCGGCCCTGCGCAGCGTTTCCGCGCGGTGCATGAACGGCTGGCGCAGCAGATCCAGGAACATGCGGCGATCCCGGTCGGCTTCAACAACGCTCTCATCGAGAGCTACACGAACGCGTACAGAACGATGGGCAGCCATTGCGACCAAGCCCTGGATCTGGCCGAAGGTTCCTTCATCGCCGTTTTCTCCTGCTACCGGCGTCCTGAAGCGGGTCCGCCACGGAAGCTGGTATGCGAATCAAAGGGGTCCGGTGCCGACGCCTTCGAGATCCCCCTCGCCCACAACAGCGTGGTCGCGTTCTCCGTCGCGTCGAATCGGCGGTTCAAGCACAAGATCGTGCTGGACACGGCCGCCCCTACCGTGGACAACCAATGGCTGGGCGTGACGTTCCGGACGTCGAAGACCTTCGTCCGGTTTCGCGACGGGCATGCGTACCTCCCGCAGGGCGCGCGCCTCACATCGGCCGACGACGAGCAGAGGCGCGAGTTCTACCGCCTACGGCGCCGCGAGAACGATGAAACGGACTTCGTCTATCCCCCGCTGACGTACACCGTCAGCGAGAGCGATCTGCTGCCGCCCGTCTGACGTCAAGGGCGGCTGGCCATCAGGGCCGCCAGGCCGTCCAGGATGCGGTCCAGGCCGAAGCGGAACTGGAAGTCCGGCTCGCCGGAGCCGGAGAACGCGTCCGAGTCCAGCAGCCCCGTCACCGCGGGGTGGCTGTCCGGTCCGGTCATGAGCCGCAGCGTGCGGACGTACTGGCCGAGCGCCTGGTCCGGGGCGACCCCTGACTTCACGATGGCGTCCATCATGTCGGCGGCCATCGTGGCCTCGTTCCGCACCAGGCCCCCGATCAGGATGATCGTCGAGAGCTTCTCGCTCTCCGCCAGACCCGTGCCGGCCATGGCGCCGAGTCCCCGGTCCATCCAGGCCAGCTGGTTCGGGGAGACGGGCGCGGCGGTGATCGGGATGCGCAGGATCCAGGAGTTGGCCATCAGGACGGCCCGCTGCGCGTACGCCCAGTCCGTGAGCAGTTCGCGCCAGCCCCACCCCCGCGCCTCGGGCGGCAGCGGCGGCGGGGTGCCGACCCCCGCGTCCGACATGAGGACGTAGAGCTCCTCCTTCGCGGCGACGTAGCGGTAGAGGGACATCGTCGAGACGCCCAGTTCTTTGGCCACGCGGCCCATGGAGACGGCGTCCACCCCCTCGGCGGCGGCCAGCGCCACCGCCGCCTCCACGATCCTCGGCAGCGTGAGCGTGGGGCGCGGCCCCTTGCCGGGGCGTTCGCGCAAGCCCCAGGCCATTTCCAGGCTCGCCGGGAGCCCTGTCCCGTTGTCCTCGTCCGCCATGACCGCCCGCTCCTCGATTGACCCCCATCCTAGTTCTGTGTATTACTTACACAGAAGAGCGTAAGGCATACGCAGAAGCAGAAACAGCAGCTGGGAAGGGAGCACATCCCCATGACCACGCACGCCTCCGGGGAGCTCGGCATCCACGCCACCGGCCTGACCAAGGCCTACGGCGACCTCCGCGTCCTCGACGGCATCGACCTCGCCGTCCCGCGCGGCAGCGTCCTCGCCCTCCTCGGTCCCAACGGCGCCGGAAAGACCACCACCGTCCGGATCCTGGCCACCCTCACCGCCGCCGACGCCGGAACCGCCCGCGTCGCCGGACACGACACCGTCACCGCACGCACCCGCGTCCGCGAACTCATCTCGCTCGCCGGCCAGTTCTCCGCCCTCGACGAGCTCCTGACCGCCGCCGAGACCCTGCGCATGATGGGCCGGCTCGCCGGGCTCTCCCCGCGCGCCGCCCGCACCCGCGCCGAGGAGCTCCTCGCCCGCTTCGGCCTCACCGAGGCCGCCGGCCGCACCGCGAAGACGTACTCGGGCGGCATGCGACGGCGCCTCGACCTCGCCGCGAGCCTCGTCTCCCGCCCCGAGGTCCTCTTCCTGGACGAGCCGACCAACGGCCTCGACCCGCGCAGCCGCCAGGACCTGTGGGACCTCGTACGGGAACTGCGCGCCGACGGCACCACCGTGCTGCTGACCACCCAGTACCTGGAGGAGGCCGACCGGCTCGCCGACCGCGTCGCCGTCCTCTCCGGCGGCCGCATCGCCGCCGAGGGCACCCCGGCCGAACTCAAGGCGCGCGTCGCCGGACACCGCCTGGACCTGACCCTCGCCACCGGCGCCGCCTACGAGGCCCTCGCCCCGCGCGCCGTCCACCTCGACCCCGACGGCCTCACCCTCGGCCTGCCCACCGACGGCACCGCCGCCCACGTCCGCGCCCTGCTCGACGAACTCGACCCGGACCGCACCACCGTGGACCGCTTCACCGTCCGCAGCGCCACCCTCGACGACGTGTTCCTCACCCTGACGGGAGCCGACCGATGACCGCCATGCCCACGAGCGCCCTCGCCCTGGCCGGCCGCAGCCTGCGCATCAGCAGCCGGCAGCCCGACGCGCTGATCACCGCCCTGATGCTGCCCGTCATGCTGATGCTGATCTTCGTCTACTTCTTCGGCGGGGCCATCGACACCGGGACGGCGTACGTGACGTACGTGGTCCCCGGCGCCATGCTGCTGTGCGCGGGCTTCGGCGCGGCGAGCACCGCCGTCAGCGTCGCCGACGACATGCGCAACGGCGTCATCGACCGCTTCCGCTCCCTCGACATCGGCGGCATCCCGATCCTCGCCGGGCACGTCAGCGCCTCGGTCCTGCGCAACCTGCTCTCCACCACCCTGGTCCTCGCCGTGGCCCTCGCGATCGGCTTCCGGCCCCAGGCGGGCCCGGCCGCCTTCCTCGCCGCGGCCGGCCTGCTGCTGGCGTACATCACGGCGATCTCGTGGCTGGCCGCCGCACTCGGCCTGCTCGCCAAGTCCCCGGAGGCCGCAGGCGGCTTCACCTTCCTGATGATGTTCCTGCCGTACCCGTCCAGCGCCTTCGTCCCCATCGACACCATGCCGGGCTGGCTGCACGGCTTCGCCGACCACCAGCCGCTGACCCCCGTGATCGAATCCCTGCGCGCCCTGCTCCTGGCACAGCCCGCGGGGGACGCGCCGTGGGTGGCCCTGAGCTGGTGCGCGGGCATCACCGCGGTGGCCGTGACCCTGTCCTCGGTGCTGTTCCGCAGCAGGACGCGCTGAGGGGCTCCTCACCAGGAGAAGCCCCTCGGCACGCCGACGGCGCGGACCCGCTCAGCCATTGAGCGGGTAGGAATGCCGGCCCGTCGCCTCGTCGATCTCGGCGTGGGCCTTCTGCAGCATCTGCGACGCGAGATCCATGAGCGCGCGAGCACCCGCGATCTCTTCCCCGACCCTCAGCTGCTCCGGGTCGGAGGGGTGGCGCAGGGCGTAGCCCCGCGCCTTGATCTCGGAGCCGTCCCCGAGTCTGACCAGGGCCGCCGCACTGGTGCGGTGGCCCTCCTCGGTGAATTCGAGCTCCACATGCCACCCGACGAGCGTGGCCATGGTGCATCACCTCCAGGGGGTCACCCTTCCCTCCAGGGTGCGCCCGCGGGAGGGGCGGCGCGAGCCGGGAGCCCGCGGGCTCCGGGCGGTCAGCCGCCGGCCAGGGTCGTCGCCACCGCCTGGAACCACGCTCCGTACGAGAACGGCTCGGGCGGGTTGACCTCCATGCCGAGCTCGGCGGCGGCCAGGGCGTAGTCGCCCTCGTCCAGCGGGAGCGCGATCAGTTCGTGCAGCTCACCCACGAGGCGGGCGACGATCTGCGGGTCGGTGGTGGCGGCGTAGTCCGCGACCGCCGCCTCGTGGTCGGGGAACTCGTCGACGATGTCCTGCGAGAACCAGCCGCCCAGCAGCTGCGCCGTCTCCGGGAACCGCGCGTGCCACTCCCAGTGGGTCTGCGGGTTCGCCGGCGGCGGCACCTCCCCGTCCTCGATGCTCTGCTTGAGGTGGTCGGCGAGCACGAAGAGCCAGTCACCGATCGCGGACTGCGGGATCCCGACGTCGGGGACGGCGTAGAACTCGCCGAGGTCGATCCGCAGGCGCCCAGGGGGGTTGCGGCCGTACTCGCGCAGCTGGCGCTCCGCCTCCGCGATGGCCCAGGGGCGGGTGTGCCAGGTGTGGCGCAGGTAGGCGTCCAGCGCACGGCTGCGCTTCTCGGCTGTGTCGTCGGCGCTCTGGCCGAGGTAGGCGCGCAGCACCTGGTCGAGCTCGCCGTAGCGCCGGTCGTGTTCGAGGGGCTTCATGGACACGGTCGGTCGCCTCTACGGGTAGAACGGGACGGTCGTCAGGACGACGAATCCGTACGGGCTGGCGGGCTCACGGCGCAGGACGACGCGGGCGGCGCGGACGTCGACGGGGCCCTGGCCGGCGAGCAGCATCGCCTCCAGCTGCACCCGGCCGACGGGCTCCTCACGGGACGGCCAGGCGGCCTCAAGGGTGAGGCGGGCCCGCGTTCCCTGGGCGAGCCAGCGGTGGATGACCTGCTCGTTGGCGGTCACCACCTGCTGGGTGGCCCACTGGGCGGTCTCCCGGTCGGGGTAGGTGGCGGATCGGGTCAGCATCGGATCATTGTCTCAATTCGCGTTGAACGACCAGAAGACGCCGACCTCGTCCGCCGACACCGCGATCAGGCCGAGGTCCATCATGTAGTCGGTGAAGGGGTGGCCGCCTTCGAGGTCCCGCGCCAGGAAGTCGGGCGCGTCGGAGCCGCGGGCGAGGTCGGAGGAGGTCCAGAACGCGGCGTCGGGGCCGAACCGGTCCAGTACGGTCCGGGCGTCCGCGAGCACCGCGTCCCGGTCCTCCCGGGACCGGACCGGGGACCCCTCGAAGAACCACTCCTGCGCGAGCGAGGCGAGCAGCTCGACGGCGGCGCCGGCCGTGATCGGCCGGAGCCCGGCGCGCAGCTCCTCGGCGGTCATCGCCCGGAACGGGTAGGAGGGGAAGCCGGCCTTCCACCCCTCCTTGAACGTCTCCGGGTCCAGGGCGCACCAGCCCCGCGGGTCGGCGACCGACCGCTCCATGACGGCGCGGACGTCCTCGGCCCAGTCCTCGTGCGACCGGGGACCGCTCCTGACAAAGGTGAAGACGTCCTCCAGAAGCCGCAGCAGCGCGGCTTCCCAGGTGGTGCTGTCGGGGGCGTTCATCAGGGTCCCTACGGGGTCGGTCTGGGCGCGGGCATCGACGTGTAGATGATGTAGGGGGGATCGAGGCTGGAATCGTACTTGAGGACGGTCTTGACGTAGTTGACGTCGATCGCCTTCGCGTTGAGGCCGTGGTCCTTGTAGCCCGTCCCGGGGATGGTGCCCGCGGACCCGTCCTGGTGGGGCGTGGGCTGCTTGGAGACGTAGCTGCCGCTGGCCTCGCCGTTGGGCGTCTTGCTCACGAAGGCCTTGTTCTGGCCGTCCTGCGGGTTGGAGGCGAGCCAGGCGTCGATCTCGGACTGCGTCAGCCGCAGGTTCTGCTCGGTGAGCCGCTGCGCGTCCCCGATCGTCTTGAAGCTCGACGAACCGCCGATGGTGGGCCTGCTGTTCTCGGGCCACGTGGCGGCATGCTGGGACTGGTCGCGCAGGCGCTGCGCGAGCTGCTCGTCGGTCTTGCCCACGTGCTTGTCCAGGGTGTGGCCGCCGCCGAGGTACTCGTTGGCCGCGAGGTCGAAGGCCACGTTGCCGTTCGGGCCCGGAACGGTCCACTGCTGCTCGTGCTTGAAGTCGTTGAGCGAGCGGGCGCCGAAGCCGTGGGCGCGGGCGACGCCGGCCTCGAACTTCGGGGCGCTCCGGTGCGCTTCGTCCAGGACGCCCTCAAGCGCGTTCATGCGCGTGGTGAGGCCGTCCACGATGCCGGTGTACTTGTCCACGATCCGGTTGAGCTTGGCCTTGTCGAGCTTCAGGACCGTGTTGACGTCGAACTTCAGCAAGAGTCCGGTGAGCCCGCCGGCCCCGCTGGCCACGCTGGTGACGGCGCCGACGATGTTCTTGAGGCTGGGCTTGTCCTTGGCCTTCTCCAGGTCGTCGATGATGCTCATGGCGGCCTTCTTCATGGCGCGCTTGAGCTCTTCGAAGACGTCGTGGTTCAGCTCGACCGCGGCTTCCGCGTACTCGCGCAGACAGTCGCTGATCTTGATCGCCACGTCGTTGAGCACGCTCATCACCGGCTCGCTGCCCGTGGCCACCCTCGCCCCGTGCGGACCGGTGGTGTGCCCCCACTGGTAGCCGTGCCGGGTCGGACCGGACTGGCCCCAGTCCGTCGCACCCCACAGCGCGCTGCAGAAGGTCCGCATGGCGGCTTCCCAGTCGGCCTTCTGGTGGTTGGTGATCGTGCCGATGATCCTCGTGAGGCCGTCCGCCGTGCCCATGACGACGGTCGAGACGTTCATCCAGCTGTGGCAGTGCGAGTTGAGGTAGTGCTGCTGCGGGAAGGGGTGAACGTCCGCCACCTTGCCGACACGGAAGATGTTCTTCGCGACGGGCTGCAGGACGTCCCGGATCATCTCCGGTATGCCCTCCATCGCACCCCGGAGCAGGTCGTCGCCGCCGTCGTCGTCACCCCACTTGATGTCGGGAACGCTGTCGAACTTGGGGTCCTTGTCGATGACCGTGGGCAGGGGGCGCTGCTCCGGAGTCGTGCCGGGCTTGGGGTGGGCCGCGGCATCGGCCTTGGTGTAGGCGTTGGCGGTCTCGGTGAAACCGACGGCGACGCCGCCGACGCTGACCACGCTCTTGCCCCACACCTCCAGCCAGCGGTTGCCTATCTTCTTGTAGGCCTCCGCGAACTTCTGGGCCTCGTCGCCCGCGCCGCCGGCGTCCGGGAACTCCTTCAGCTCCGTCAGGAGCGTGTTCGCGCCCCGCATCATGCCGTCCTGCTGCTTGGCGACCTGCCCGGAGACGGTCCACAGGCTCGACGGCTTGACGTCGATGGTGCCGCCGCCGGCCGCGGCGGGCGGCTGCGCCGGGCCGGAACTCGGCGGGCCCGGGGTGGGTCCGGCCATCAGGCGCCGCCTCCCCAGCCCTGCAGCACGGACTTGTTCGCCGCGGCGTAGTTGAGGTGACCCTTGACCACGACCTCGTGCAGCCAGGCCTGGGCTGCCTTGAGGTCCTGGGCCGAGCGATCCCATTTGTCCAGCTCGTCGATGAAGGCCTGCCGGGCCTCGCCGTCCCAGCTCAGAACGGCCTTCTTGGCGCGCTCGTACAGCAGTTCCAGCTTCTCGTTGAGGTCCTTGAGGATCTCCTCCAAGTCCCCCGACAGGCGCTGCAGGGTGGCGAAATCGACAGTTATCCGGTCGTCGTCCGACATGGTGCTGCTGTTCCTCGCTGCTCTCAGATGTCCTGCAGACGGCTGTGCGGGGCGGCCGGCTGGTCCGGCACGGTCAGCTCCGCGGCGGACGCGGTCACGTCCTCCTGGCTCTGGACGCGCCTGAACGCGGCCAGGACCTCCAGCTCCTGGGCCGTGAACCCGTCCCGCGAGGCCCTGGTCGCCCGTTCGAGGAGGGCGAGCACCTGCCGGATCCGCACGGCGTCCTCGGCGGCCCCCCGGTGCAGGGCGCGGTACGCCGTGGCCGTGGGCCCTTGCCAGCCCGCCGCGATGCTGTCGACCACCCGGTCCATGTTCCGGATCTGGCGCTCCAGATGACCCTGCATCGCATCGAGGTCGTCCGCGAGCTTGGTGAGGCCGTCCTCCGAGACCCTCAGATCGCCGTCCGTCATGTCCACCCCCTCTTCGGCGCTGCCACGCCACATACGTACGTACGCCTAAGAGTTTCGCAGGTGGACCACCGGAGTCACCTGAGTATGCGCACTCATGTTCCATGTCTTCGCAAGGAGTTCACTGGATCCATGACCCCGGACACCGCCCGCCACCCCCGTGCGTTCGTCGCGCCGCTCGTCTCCACCCTGCTCACGCTGCCGCTCGCGGCCGTCGCGTTCTTCTTCGTCGGGCTGTCGCCGATGGCCTGCGACTCCTGCGGTGAAGCGGCGAGCGACCGGTTCGACGCCTCGTACGGGACCGCCTTCGGCACCTTCGGCTTCGGACTGCTGCTGGTCCTGGCCGTGTTGGCCGCCGCGTGGGCGCTGCCCTGGCAGCGGCGGCACGCCGCCGCCAGGGTGTGGCTGGCCGTCGTCGCCCCGGCGGCCGTCGTCTTCGACTTCGTCGTCTTCAACGGCCTCGTCGACTGGCCGTAGAGCGGATCAGGCGTTGCGCAGCCAGCCGGCGACCTCGGTCGCCCAGTAGGTGAGGATCGTGTCGGCGCCCGCCCGCTTGATGCCCAGCAGGGTCTCCAGGATGGCCCGGTCGCGCTCGATCCAGCCCTTCTCCGCGGCCGCCTCGATCATCGCGAACTCGCCGCTGATCTGGTACGCCGCCACCGGGACGTCCACCGCCTGCGCGACCCGGTACAGGATGTCGAGGTAGGGGCCGGCCGGCTTGACCATGACCATGTCCGCGCCCTCCTCCAGATCGAGGGCCAGCTCCCGCAGGGACTCCCGGGCGTTGGCCGGGTCCTGCTGGTACGTCTTGCGGTCGCCCTGCAGCGAGGAGGCGACGGCCTCCCGGAAGGGCCCGTAGAAGGCGGACGAGTACTTCGCCGTGTACGCGAGGATCGAGACGTCCTCGTGCCCGGTCTCGTCCAGCGCGTCGCGGACGACGCCGACCTGACCGTCCATCATCCCGCTCGGGCCCACCACGTGCACGCCCGCGTCGGCCTGGACCTGCGCCATCTCGGCGTACCGCTCCAGCGTCGCGTCGTTGTCCACCCGCCTGTGCTCGTCCAGCACGCCGCAGTGCCCGTGATCGGTGTACTCGTCCAGGCACAGGTCCGACATGATCACCAGGTCGTCCCCGACCTCGGCCTTCACATCGCGGATCGCGACCTGCAGGATCCCGTCCGGCTCCGTGCCCGCCGTGCCCAGCGCGTCCTTGTTCTCGTCGGCCGGGACACCGAACAGCATGATCCCCGCGACCCCCGCCTCGACCGCCTCCACGGCGGCCTTCCGCAGCGTGTCCCGGGTGTGCTGGACGACGCCGGGCATCGCCGAGATCGCCAGGGGCTCGCTGATGCCCTCGCGTACGAACGCGGGGAGGATCAGGTCCGAGGGGTGCAGCCGGTTCTCCGCGACCATCCGCCGCATCGCCGGGGTGGTGCGCAGCCGGCGGGGCCGCGAGCCGGGGAAGGATCCGTACGTGCTCATCTTCAGTCGCCTCTTCGAGCATCGAGAACAGTCGCCCCCAGCCTAGGGGGAGCCCGGCCGGGACACGTCCGCGCGGGGCTGCGCGCGGCGGTGGGGGGGACCCGGCCGGTCCGCCCGCTGGTCACTGCCGCGCTCGTTGCGCATGCTCCACCGCCACAGGCCGTCCCAGCGGTGGTCGTGCTCGTGCTCCCGGCCCCGTGGCCCCACCCGCCCGTACGCCTCGGGGGTGCGCGGGTCGTCCCGCAGGGCGAGCCCGAACGCCCCGTTCAGGCGCAGCACCTGCTCGTCCGCGGCGAGGAGTCCGAACAGGGCCTCGGTGGCGGCCGGTGAACGGTCGCGGCCCGAGGCCACGGCGTAGGAGGCCGTGCTCCGCACCTGCGGGTCCGGGTCCCCGAACAGGGACACCAGCAGCTCCCGGTCCTCCCCCGACCACACCTCCGGCCGGCCCAGTGCGTGGGCGGCGGCGGCCCGCACCGCCGGTTCCGGGTCGCCGGCGAGGACGCGCAGGGCCGCGGCGGCGCCGCCGGTCCATGGCGGGTCGAAGAGGGCGGGCACCTCCCGGCGCACCCGCGGATCCGGATGCCCCGCGTGCCGCAGCACGATGGCCGGCGCACCCGGAACCTCCTCGCGGGACATGAGCGCGAGCAGGCCGGCCAGGACACCGCCATCGGTCTCCGTCCGCGCCCACGAGGCGAGCAGCCGGCCCCGCTCCCGCTCGTACCAGCGCGGGTGCGTGCTCAGGCCGGCCTGCATCACCCCGTAGCCGAGGAAGTCGACGACGAAGGCGCGGTGCACGGGTGAGGGGTGCCGGTGGAACGCCACCACCTGCGACCACGTCTCGGGGCTCCGCCGGCAGGCCAGGGCCCAGCAGGAGGCGGACCAGTCGACGTGGTCGTCCGCGTGCCGCACCGCACGGGCCACCAGCTCCTCCACCGGCGTCAGGATCCGCAGCTCCTGCTCCAGCTCGGTGAGGACCGCTCCGTGCCCGGCCCGTACGGTCCGCCCGCCGAGCATGACCGTCTCGACGTGGAGGTGTTCGCCGTCCCGCACGCGACCGGTGCGCGCCGGGCCCCGCGCGCCCGTGCGGCGGCGCAGTTCCGTCTCCGCGCCCGTCTCGTACCAGTGCCGGGCCGTGGCGAGCAGCCGCTCCCGCTGTTCCCGAGGCAACCGCAGCACCCCGTGGTCGACCGCCGAGACCGTCGCCGGGGAGCCGCTCTCGACGGCCCGCAGCAGCGGGGTCGTCCCGTCCGGCAGCCGCCGGTGCGGGTCCGCGCCGCCCTCCACCAGAGCCTCGGCCACCTCGTGCGCGAACGCCTCCACCGCCGCGCAGAGCACCGGCAGCCCGTCGGCGCCCGCCGCGTCCGGATCCGCTCCCGCCTCGATCAGGGCGCGCACCTCCGCGGCGCCCCCCACCCGTACCGCCTCCGCCAGCCGGACGCCCAGTCCCGCCACCCGCCACCCCCTCGTCCGGCCGTGATCCTCCACGGGTCCGGCCCATGGGCACAACCGGATTGGCTCCGGCGGGGCCGGGTGTGTGTCGGGGCGATCCCCGCAGGGCGCCGAACGCACTCCCGCCCCTCTCTCCGACCCCTCGTCACGTTCGGCGTCCGAGGAGACGCCCCGGCGCGCGCCCGGCCCCACCCCTGCGACCGCCCCCGGCACGACAAGGGCGGGGCCCGGCGCACCAGCGCCGAACCCCGCCCACATCACTGCTCACTGCTCACTGCTCAGCCCACCGCTAGGTGGTACGGCGACGCCGCGCCCCCGGCCTGCGCTCGCTCGGCCGGAACACCGTCTCGCCGGCCTCCTTGGCCGCCTCGCGGCGCGCCGCACCGTACTCGGCGAGGGCCTCCGCCAGCTTGCTGACGCTCGGCTCCGGCGACAGGACATCGACCCGCAGCCCGTGCTCCTCCGCCGTCTTGGCCGTCGCCGGCCCGATACACGCGATGACGGTCACGTTGTGCGGCTTGCCGGCGATGCCCACCAGGTTCCGCACGGTGCTCGACGAGGTGAAGAGCACGGCGTCGAACCCGCCGCCCTTGATCGCCTCACGCGTGTCCGCCGGCGGCGGCGACGCCCGCACGGTCCGGTAGGCCGTGACGTCGTCGACCTCCCACCCGAGCTCGATCAGCCCGGCGACCAGCGTCTCGGTCGCGATGTCGGCGCGCGGCAGGAACACGCGGTCGATCGGGTCGAAGACCGGGTCGTACGGCGGCCAGTCCTCCAGCAGTCCGGCCGCGGACTGCTCACCGCTCGGCACCAGGTCCGGCTTCACGCCGAACTCCACCAGCGCGGCCGCGGTCTGCTCGCCCACCGCGGCGACCTTGATGCCCGCGAAGGCGCGCGCGTCGAGCCCGTACTCCTCGAACTTCTCGCGGACGGCCTTCACGGCGTTGACCGAGGTGAAGGCGATCCACTCGTAGCGGCCCGTCACCAGGCCCTTCACCGCGCGCTCCATCTGCTGCGGGGTGCGCGGCGGCTCCACGGCGATGGTCGGCACCTCGTGCGGCACCGCGCCGTACGAACGCAGTTGGTCGGAGAGCGAGGCGGCCTGCTCCTTGGTGCGCGGTACGAGGACCCGCCAGCCGAACAGCGGCTTCGACTCGAACCACGCCAGGTCCTCGCGCCGCGCGGCGGCGCTGTGCTCACCGACCACGGCTATGACGGGCCGGGCGCCCTCGGGGGACGGGAGCACCTTGCCCTGCTTGAACACCTGGGCGATCGTGCCCAGCGTCGCGCACCAGGTCCGCTGCCGCGTGGTGGTGCCGGCGACGGTCACCGTCAGCGGGGTGTCGGGCTTGCGCCCGGCGCTCACCAGCTCGGCGGCGGCCGCCGAGACGGTCTCCAGCGTCGCGGAGACGACGAGGATCCCGTCGCTCGCGCCGACCTCGCTCCAGCAGCGCGCCGAGGCGGTCTTCGCGTCGACGAAGCGGACGTCCGCGCCCTGCTTGTCGCGCAGCGGGACACCGGCGTACGCGGGCACACCGACCGCGGTCGCGACTCCGGGCACCACCTCGAAGGGGATGCCGGCGGTGGCGCAGACGAGCATCTCCTCGGCCGCGTTGCCGTCGAGCCCGGGGTCGCCCGTGACGGCACGTACGACCCGCCTGCCGGAGCGTGCGGCCTCCATGACAAGATTGGCCGCGTCCCGGATCACCGGGACCCCGGCGGCTGCTGACACTTCGTCAGCAATCGTCAGCTGCGGCGTGTCGACATTCGCGCGCGCATGCGTCCGTACGACCTCGAGCACCTCGGGCTCCGCGATCAGTACGTCCGCGGCGGCGAGCGCCTCGACGGCGCGCAGCGTCAGCAGACCCGGGTCGCCGGGGCCGGCACCGAGGAAGGTGACGCGTCCGTGGGCGGCGACGGCCGGATAGGCGGAGGTGGTCGGAATTGAGGGGTTCAAAGCGATCGCTCCCCCATCAGACCGGCCGCGCCCTTGGCCAGCATCTCGTCCGCGAGTTCGCGGCCGAGCGCCATGGCCTCGTCGTACGACTGGGGCACGGGACCGGTGGTGGACAGCTGCACCAGCGTCGCGCCGTCGAGGGTTCCGACGACGCCGCGCAGGCGCATTTCATTGACAATCTGGCCGTCGGCCAGGAGATCGGCGAACGCGCCCACGGGTGCGCTGCAGCCGGCCTCCAGGGCGGCGAGCAGAGAACGCTCGGCGGTCACGGCGGCCCGGGTGTGCGGGTCGTCGAGTTCGCCGAGCGCGGCGATGAGGTCCGTATCGGACGCGAGGCACTCCACGGCCAGGGCACCCTGGCCGGGGGCCGGCAGGACGCTGTCGACGGAGAGCAGGTCGGTCGCCTCGTCACCGCGACCGATCCGGTTGAGGCCGGCGGCCGCGAGCACGACGGCGTCGAGCTCGCCGTCGCGGACGAAGCCGATCCGGGTGTCGACGTTGCCGCGGATGGGCACCGTCTCGATCCGCTTGCCGAGCGACAGCGCCAGGTGGTTGAGCTGGGCGGTGCGCCGCGGCGACCCGGTGCCGATGCGGGCACCGTCGGGCAGCTGGTCGAAGGTCAGGCCGTCCCGCGCGACGAGCGCGTCCCGGGCGTCCTCGCGCAGCGGCATCGCCGCGATCACGAGGTCGTCGGGCTGCGCGGTCGGCAGGTCCTTCAGCGAGTGCACGGCGAAGTCGACCTCACCGCGCAGCAGCGCGTCGCGCAGGGCGGTGACGAACACGCCCGTGCCGCCGATCTGCGCGAGGTGCTCGCGCGAGACGTCGCCGTAGGTCGTGATCTCCACGAGCTCGACGGCCCGGCCGGTGATCGCCCGTACCGCGTCGGCGACGTGCCCCGACTGGGACATGGCCAGCTTGCTCCGCCGCGTACCGAGCCGCAGCGGCTGGTCGGGACGTGTGTTCATGATGCCCGTCCTGGGTCGTCGTCGTTCATCGGATCGGCCGCGTCCGCCCGGCTGACGGAAGCAACCGTCTGAGGGTCGAGGTCGAAGAGTTCGCGCAGCGCCTCCGCGTACCCGGCGCCGCCGGGCTCGCTGGCGAGCTGCTTGACGCGCACGGTCGGCGCGTGGAGGAGCTTGTCGACGACACGGCGCACGGTCTGCGTGACCTCTGCCCGCTGCCGTTCGTCGAGGTCGGGCACCCGCCCGTCGAGCCGAGCCACTTCCATGGCCACGACCTCGGCCGCCATCGCCCGCAGGGCCACGACGGTGGGCGTGATGTGCGCTGCCCGCTGTGCGGCCCCGAAGGCGGCCACTTCCTCGGCGACTATGCCGCGTACGGCGTCGACGTCGGCCGCCATCGGGGCGTCGGCCGACGCCTCGGCCAGGCTTTCGATGTCGACGAGGCGCACCCCGGGGATCCGGTGCACGGCGGCGTCGATGTCGCGCGGCATGGCCAGGTCCAGCAGGGCCAGCCGTACGGGCGCCACGTCGACCTGGCTGCGGGCGCCCTTGCGGGGCTGCCGCTGCGCGGCGGCCTCGCCCTGGTCGGCCCAGGTCCCGTGCAGTTCGAGGGAGTTCGCGTCGACCCCGGTCAGCGCGGCCCGCCCATCGGGCCCCACCGGACACCCGTCGGCCTCGACGGCAGCACTGATCGTCCGAGCCGCCCCGGCATCAGCCAGGCGGCCGTGCGTCAACGCAGCGGCAGCCAGCCGCGCGACGACGGCTGCATCCACCCCAGTGGAAGCCAGCCCGACAGGCACATCCGGCCCGGCCGGCACATCCAGCCCCGCCGGCACATCCAGCCCCGCCGGCGTTTGAGACGCGGGGTCTGGGGCAGCGCCCCAGGTCACGGCGGCGAGCACGTCATCGGCGGTCAGCACGAGCCCGGTAGCCCCGGTGCAGGACACGACCACGTCGACTCGTGTCAGCTCATCCGCGACCTCAGCCATCGGCACGGCCGAAGCCCGCACACCCGTGCCTGAGGCAACCAGAATCTCCGCCAGCCGCTCCGCCCGCTCGCCGGTCCGGTTCGCCACCACGATCTCGGCGACGCCGACCCGCGCCAGCGTCGCCGCCGCCAGCGAGGACATCGACCCGGCACCGATCACCAGCGCCCGCTTCCCGGCCGCCCACTCCGTGACCGGCGTCCGCACGGCCAGCTGCTCCAGCCCGAAGGTCACCAGCGACTGGCCCGCGCGGTCGATCCCGGTCTCCGAGTGCGCCCGCTTGCCGACCCGCAGCGCCTGCTGGAACAGGTCGTTGATCAGCCGGCCGGCGGTGTGCAGCTCCTGCCCCAGCGCCAGCGCGTCCTTGATCTGGCCGAGGATCTGCCCCTCGCCCACGACCATCGAGTCCAGGCCGCACGCCACCGAGAACAGGTGGTGCACCGCCCGGTCCTCGTAGTGCACGTACAGGTACGGAGTGAGCTCTTCGAGCGCCACCCCGCTGTGCTGGGCCAGCAGCGTGGACAGCTCCGCCACACCCGCGTGGAACTTGTCCACGTCCGCGTACAGCTCGATCCGGTTGCACGTGGCGAGCACCGCCGCCTCCGCCGCCGGTTCCGCGGCGAGGGTGTCGTGCAGCAGCTTGATCTTGGCGTCCGCGGACAGCGAGGCCCGCTCCAGGACGCTCACGGGTGCGCTGCGGTGGCTCAGCCCTACGACGAGCAGACTCATGCCGGCATCACCGCCGGGTGGTCACCGTCGGGGTTGCCCTTGCGCGCCTCGGCTGCCGCGCGCCCGGCCGGCGGCACGACGGCCGCGGCGGGGGCGGCGCCGCCCACGGAGGAGCCGCCGGCGGCAGCGGCGGCGGCCGCTTCCTCGCCGGCCTTGCGCTGCTCGTGGAACGCCAGGATCTGGAGCTCGATGGAGAGGTCGACCTTGCGCACGTCCACGCCGTCGGGCACGGACAGCACGGTCGGCGCGAAGTTCAGGATGGAGGTGACTCCGGCCGCGATCAGCCGCTCGCTGACCTGCTGGGCCGCACCGGCCGGCGTCGCGATGACGCCGATCGAGACACCGTTCTCCTCGATGATCTTCTCCAGATCATCGGTGTGCTGCACGGCCATGCCCGCGACCGGCTTGCCGGCCATCGCCGGGTCAGCGTCGATGAGGGCCGCGACGCGGAAGCCGCGCGCGGAGAAGCCGCCGTAGTTGGCGAGCGCGGCACCGAGGTTACCGATGCCGACGATGACGACCGGCCAGTCCTGGGTCAGGCCGAGCTCGCGGGAGATCTGGTAGACGAGGTATTCCACGTCGTAGCCGACGCCGCGGGTGCCGTAGGAACCGAGGTACGAGAAGTCCTTGCGCAGCTTCGCGGAGTTGACTCCGGCGGCGGCCGCGAGCTCCTCGGAGGACACCGTGGGCACCGATCGCTCGGAGAGCGCGGTGAGGGCACGCAAGTACAGCGGAAGCCGGGCGACAGTGGCCTCGGGAATACCTCGGCTGCGGGTCGCCGGTCGGTGAGTTCGGCCAGTTGCCACGATGCTCCTGCGGGATGAGCGGGGCTGCAGGCGGTCACTTGTCCCAAGACCGCCCCGTCGACAGCAGGCTATGCCTTTGTGAACGCGTGCACAAAGATTGTGTCCGCTTTGTCCGAGCAAAGTGACCGGGGTCACGCGACCTCGGCGCGGAAACCCGGAACCGGCGGCACGCCGAACCCGTTCAAATCCCAAAGGGGGCAAAACCGTGCACACTCCTCACAGATACGCCCCCGAGGCCCCACAAATCGCCCATGATGGTAACCGGCAAAGGGGTCAAGCCTCCAACGCCCGCCGGAGCCGGTCCGGGTTCACCCTCCAGAAGGTGTGCTGTTCGCCGTCGACGAGCACCACCGGGATCTGCTCCCAGTGCAGCCGGTACAGCTCCTCGTCCTGCGAGATGTCCTTCTTCTCCCACTGCGCCCCGGTCTCGGCGCAGACCTTCGCGACCACCTCCTCGGCCTCGTCGCACAGGTGACACCCGGGCTTGCCGATCAGCGTCACCATCCGCTCGCCGGGACGCTTCTTTTCCTTACGGCGCAACAAAGGGCTCATGGCTTCATTCTCCCGAAGTGTTAACGCCTCCGTTTCCCATCGGTTCGGGAACTTCCGAACACAGTGGCTATGCTCGCCGCATGGCCGCTCTCGGATGGCTCACCCCTCGTAGACGCTCCGCAACCGCGCGGAGCGTGCTGGCAGGCGAGGCCTCTGCGGAGGCCGCCCGCAAGACCGCGCTGGTCGAAGCCGGGGCCGAGGCGCCGGCGGTCGAGGCAGCCCTGGAAGGGCCGCCGGCCGAGCCCGAGTTCCCGGTCGCGGGCGACGACCTCGCCGCCGCCTTCTTCGACCTCGACAACACCGTCATGCAGGGCGCCGCGATCTTCCACTTCGGCCGCGGCCTCTACAAGCGCGAGTTCTTCCAGCGCCGCGAACTCGCCCGATTCGCCTGGCAGCAGGCCTGGTTCCGGCTCGCCGGGGTCGAGGACCCCGAGCACATGCAGGACGCCCGCGACAGCGCCCTGTCCATCGTCAAGGGCCACAAGGTCTCCGAGCTGATGGCCATCGGCGAGGAGATCTACGACGAGTACATGGCCGAGCGGATCTGGCCGGGCACCCGCGCCCTGGCCCAGGCCCACCTCGACGCCGGCCAGAAGGTGTGGCTGGTCACCGCGGCCCCCGTGGAGACGGCCACGATCATCGCCCGCAGGCTGGGCCTGACCGGCGCCCTGGGCACCGTCGCCGAGTCCATCGAAGGGGTCTACACCGGCCGCCTGGTCGGCGAGCCGCTGCACGGCCCCGCCAAGGCCGAGGCGGTCCGCGCCCTGGCCGCCGCCGAGGGCCTGGACCTCGCGCGCTGCGCCGCGTACAGCGATTCGCACAACGACATCCCGATGCTGTCGCTGGTCGGACATCCGTACGCGATCAATCCGGACACAAAACTGCGCAAGCATGCCCGGACCAACGACTGGCGGCTGCGCGACTATCGGACCGGCCGCAAGGCCGTGAAGGTCGGCGTCCCGGCGGCCGCCGGCGTCGGCGCGATCGCGGGCGGCGCG
Organism: Streptomyces sp. NPDC029164; assembly: GCF_055563995.1. NCBI lineage: Bacteria > Bacillati > Actinomycetota > Actinomycetes > Kitasatosporales > Streptomycetaceae > Streptomyces > Streptomyces sp. NPDC029164. The sequence continues at coordinate 218,981 of NZ_JBVHWW010000007.1, forward strand.
GCCGCCGCCATCGCCCTGCACCGCCGCCGCAAGTAACAACGGCAGGCCCGGCATACCGGCCGCCGCCAGCACCGGAGCCCTCGCACGTCCGCCGCGCGGCGCCCCGCGGGCACCCCGCCGCCGCCCCGCACGCTCCCTGCCCACCGGCCCAGAGGCATTCCCCGGGCTCTACCCCCGGAGGGGACAGGGCACTCCGGCCTGCCCGACTCGGTCGCGAGCCTCCTTGGAAGCGTCCATTCCGCGCGCCCAAGCGATCAAGAATCGATCACCAACAGCGACTGAATATGCCCTCGACACGCAACAGAAGTGTCGGAACCGGTGATTTGAGCAACTGGGTGTAGCACTGCCTGTACGAAGCGTTATTCTCCTCAAACGCATGCCACCGGCCATCTGTCGCCACGACGGGTGAACGGTTCCGCACTGCACGTGATGGAAGCTCTGCCTCTGGGAGTCCCGTGTACCCACCTGTCGGGGTTGACGCCTCGGGCCTGGCTCAGCTGCGCGCAACGGTCCTCGACCACCTGCGCGGCTTCGTCCCCACCGCGTACGCCGTCCCCGCCTTCGCCGCCGCGGTCCCCGCCGGTATCGGCCCGGCCGGTCCTTGCTATGCCCTGACCGACGGCGGAGCGACGGTGGGCAGACGAGGCCGCGCGGCCGGGGGCTCGAACGGCGCAGCCGGCACGAGCACCCAGGCCACCCCCCGCCGCCCCACGGCGGACAGCGACCAGGCCCGCATGATGGACCTGGTCGAACGCGCCCAGGCGGGCGAGGCCGACGCCTTCGGCCGCCTCTACGACCAGTACAGCGACACGGTCTACCGCTACATCTACTACCGGGTCGGAGGGAAGGCGACCGCGGAGGACCTCACCAGCGAGACCTTCCTGCGCGCGCTGCGCCGGATCTCCACCTTCACCTGGCAGGGCCGCGACTTCGGCGCCTGGCTCGTGACGATCGCCCGGAACCTGGTGGCGGACCACTTCAAGTCCAGCCGCTTCCGGCTGGAGGTCACCACCGGCGAGATGCTCGACGCCAACGAGGTCGAGCGCAGCCCCGAGGACTCCGTCCTGGAGTCCCTCTCCAACGCGGCCCTGCTGGAGGCCGTACGGAAGCTCAATCCGCAGCAGCAGGAGTGCGTGACCCTGCGCTTCCTGCAGGGCCTCTCGGTCGCCGAGACGGCCCGGGTCATGGGAAAGAACGAAGGAGCGATCAAGACGCTCCAGTACCGGGCGGTCCGCACGCTGGCCCGCCTCCTCCCGGACGACGCCCGCTGACCCCCTCATAAATCAACACAACCTCACATACATCCGGTGACCCCTCGATGACGCTGTGGTCCGATCATCCTTCGTCCGTAACCCAAGTGCCGCGACGCTCGTTGTGCGGAATGCAGACTCCCTGTGGACACGCCCTACCCGAAGCCGCTCACTCGAAAGTGTGGATGTGCTCAAGGAAGGCAACCTTCCGGACACCTTGGGGAGTCGATCGTCATGACGAGAGGAGGTGCCGCCAGTGATCGCGAACGTGACTCCGCACCGGCGGGCGAACGCCTTCGCCCAGGCCCTGGAAGATCGGACCCCGTCCGACCTTTCGGAACCGGACTCGGCGGCCGAGCAGTCCGAGGCACCTGCCGAACCTGCCGACCACGACCGGTTGTTGGCCCTGGCGAGCGTGCTCGGCGAAAGAATGCCGCGCCCGGTGCTGGACCCCGAGGTCAAGGTGGTGCAGCGAGCCCAGCTCGTTGCCGCCATGGAGGCCATGGTGTTGGAAGAGAGGGCCGGGGGCGGTGCCGCCTCGGACCCTCTGGTGCCCGAGCAGCGGACCGGCCGCGGCGCCCACCGGGCGGCCCCGCTCCGGAAATTGCGGCCCCGCTCCCGCTGGTCGAAGGGCATCGCAGCGGGCGGCCTCACCGTGGGTGTGGCCGCGGGGGCCTTCAGCGGCGTGGCCGCTGCCAGTACCGACGCCCTGCCCGGTGACCACCTCTACCCCGTGAAGCGGGGCATGGAGGACCTGAAGCTGGGGATGGCCGACGACGACGCGGACCGGGGCGAGCTCTATCTCGACCAGGCCTCGAACCGTCTGTCGGAAGCCCGCAGGCTGATGGAACGGGGCCGGCTGGGCGACCTGGACCACGAGTCCCTGGGCGCGATCCGCCGGGCCCTGGCGGGCGTGAAGCACGACGCGGAGGAGGGCCACCGGCTCCTCCAGGCGGCATACGAACGGGACGGCTCGCTCGGCCCGATCCAGAAGCTGTCGTCGTTCTCCCGCTCCCACCGCGACGCGTGGGGCAAGCTCCGCGAAAGGCTCCCGGCACAACTCACGGACGTGGGCGGTGAGGTGGAGTCGGTCTTCCAGGCCATAGACGAAGACGTGGCGCCGCTCCAGAGCCTGCTCCCCAAGCCACCGGAGCAGACCCGCGGCACCGGCACGCCCGGCAGTACCTCCACCAAGCCGGGCACCCCCACCGGAGCGCACCAGTCCGCCCCGGCCGCGGGAACGCCCTCCGGCAGCCCCGCGCCGTCCCCCTCGGGCAGCACCCGGCCACCGGTCGGCGGCCTCCTGGGCGGTACGGGCGACCTGCTCAACCCGCCCACGGGAGAGTCGGCCCCGCCCCCCTCGGGTGCCCCGGAGCAAGCCCGTCCGGACATCACCCTCCCGCCCCTCCTCCCGGGCATCCTCCCGGGCCTGGGCCTGGGTGCGGAGGACGCGGAGTAGAGGAAGGGCGGGGCTGCGCGAGCAGCCCCGCCCTCGTCCTCCGGCGGCGGGTCAGAAGAAGACGGACCGCCGCTGCACGAGCAGCTTGTACAGCGTGTGCTGGATCTGCTCCCGCACCTGATCCGTCAGGTTGAACATCAGCATCGGATCCTCCGCCGCCTCGGCCGCATACCCCGCCGTGGAAATCGGCTCGCCGAACTGGATCGTCCACTTCGTCGGCAACGGCACGGCCCCCAAGGGCCCCAGCCACGGAAACGTCGGCGTGATCGGGAAGTACGGGACCCCCAACAGCCGGGCGAGGGTCTTCGCGTTGCCGACCATCGGGTAGATCTCCTCGGCCCCCACGATCGAGCACGGCACGATCGGTGTGCCCGCCCGCAGCGCCGTCGACACGAACCCGCCCCGGCCGAAGCGCTGCAGCTTGTACCGGTCCCCGAACGGCTTCCCTATCCCCTTGAAGCCCTCCGGCATCACACCGACGAGTTCCCCGGCCTCCAGCAGCCGCTGCGCGTCCTCCGCGCACGCCAGGGTGTGCCCCGCCTTCCGGGCCAGCTCGTTGACCACGGGCAGCATGAACACCAGGTCGGCCGCCAGCAGCCGCAGGTGGCGCTGTGCCGGGTGGCGGTCGTGCACGGCGACCTGGAGCATCAGCCCGTCCAGCGGGAGCGTCCCGGAGTGGTTGGCCACGATCAGCGCGCCGCCCTCCGCCGGAATGTTCTCGATGCCCCTGACCTCGACGCGGAAGTACTTGTCGTAGAGCGGCCGCATCAGGGACATCAGGACCTGGTCCGTCAGTTCCTTGTCGTAGCCGAACTCGTCGACCTCGTAGTCCCCGGTGATCCGCCGCCGCAGGAACGACAGCCCGCCCGCGATCCGCCGGTCCCAGCCGTCAGCGGACCCCGCCGCAGCCGGCTCCGGCGCCGGCTCGGGGGCCGGCAGCGGCTCCACCGGCTCGGGGGCGGACACCGCGCGTACCCGGCGGGGGATCCGCCGGCGCGGCCGGTCCTCGTCGAACGGAATGACCTTGGCGTCCGCCACTATCGCTTCGCTCCTTCAACCGCGTCGGCATCGACATCAAGCCCGTCCGCCCCCAGCATGGCCGCCATCCGGTCCACGGCCCGCCCGACCCGCTCCGGCGGCAGCAGCCCGCTCCCCCGGCTCCGCGCGAAGTCCGAGAAGGTCTCCGCCGTCGTGTAGAGCGGCTCGAAGCCGAGGACCTCCCGCATCTGCGAGGTCTCCACGACCCGGCCGTGCGTCAGCAGCTGCATCTGCTCCGCCGAGAACTCCGTGACCCCGACCGCCCGCAGCGCGGAGCCCACCCACGTCAGCGCGGGCAGCAGCAGCGGCACCGTGGGCCGCCCCAGCCGCCGCGAGCACTGCGACAGCAGCAGTACGCCGTCACCCGCGATGTTGAAGGTCCCGCTGTTCAGCGTTCCGCGTCGGGGCTCCTGTGCGGCGAGCCGCAGCACGTCGAGGACGTCGTCCTCGTGCACGAACTGCAGCCGCGGGTCGTAGCCCAGCACGGTCGGCATCACCGGGATCGAGAAGTACTCGGCGAGCGCCGAGTCCGCGAAGGGCCCCAGGATGTTCGCGAACCGCAGTACGCACACCGCGACGTCGGGCCGCCTGCGCGCGAAGCCGCGTACGTATCCCTCGACCTCGGCGGCGTCCTTGGCGAAGCCGCCCGCCGGCAGCGATTTCGGTTCGGTGGTCTCGGTGAAGACGGCCGGGTCCCTGGAGGTGCCCCCGTACACGCTGGTACTGGACTTCACCACGAGCCGTCGTACCGTCGGCGACTTCTGGCAGGCCCCGAGGAGCTGCATCGTCCCGATGACGTTCGTTTCCTTGACGGCGCTGCGCGCGCCGCCGGCGCCCGCGGCGCTCCCGGTGACCGCCAGGTGGACCACCGTGTCCACGGCGTGCTCGGCGAGCACGCGGACGATCGCCGACTGTCTGATGTCCGTACGGACGAACTCCGCCGATCCCAGCCGGTGCGGCGGTGTCACCGCGTCCACCGCGATCACCCGTTCGACGTCCGGGTCACGCTGGATCCGGCGCACGAAGCGGCCGCCCAGCTGCCGGGCTGCCCCGGTGACGAGTACGACCTTCCCCACGAGCTCAGCGCCTCCCTCGAAGAAGTCCCCCGGCTGCACCGCAGCCCCTCCACCAGGATGGTGGAGGGGCTGCGGAGAACACGTACAGCTGCCGTTTACTTCTTGTTACGGCGCTGGACGCGGGTGCGCTTGAGCAGCTTGCGGTGCTTCTTCTTAGCCATCCGCTTGCGCCGCTTCTTGATAACAGAGCCCACGACTACCCTCGCTCACTTCTCTTCATTCGGTGCGGGGCGTCGGGGCCCACACGACCTACGTCGGCCTAGCCTACCGTCCCGAGCTCTGAGCTTGTAATCCGAGGGCGTGCCGGGGTCAGTCTCAGGCCGACTCCACCCCCACATAGGACTCTCGGAGGTACTCGTGGACCGCGTTTTCGGGGACCCGGAAGGACCGGCCCACCCGGATTGCGGGCAGATGACCGTTGTGCACCAACCGGTACACGGTCATCTTCGACACTCGCATCACCGAGGCAACCTCCGCCACGGTCAGGAACTGAACCTCGCTGAGAGGCCTCTCGCCAGCAGCCATGACACACCTTGACCTTCCGCGCATGACGGGCACCGGCTTCCCCTCCGGTTACTCCTCGTCGTCGCACGCTCACTCCCCAGAGTAGGGGCGCGTGATACGAGTGGGGAAGAGGAGCTACGGCCACTCCTGCCGGGCCGTCAGGCTCGCCCTGCCGAGAACGTAGCGCGTAAGCGGTCGGTAGTAGTCCGCTCGCACCGCGTCATCAAGTGGAACGGCCACCGACACCCGCCCCTCGGCCTCCCCGACGAACAGCGCGGGATCATCCGTGTCCGCCAGCCCGATCGCCTCCACACCGAGCTGACCTGCGCCGCAGACCCACCCGTGGTCCCCCACGACCAGCTCCGGCAGCGGCCCGCCGGCCTCCGCGAGGGCCCCCAAAGCCATCCGAACCGGCAGGGGCGAATGGGTGTGCACGCCGGTCGCACTCCCCGGCAGCCGCGCGCCGGGTTCCCGCACCAGCGCGACCCCCCGTACGTATTCGATGCGGTACGTGCGTACGCCGAACCGGGTCGTCATGTCGACACTCACCCCCTGCGCCGGGGTGAGGACAACACATCCCGCCGCCGACATCGCCTCGGCCAAACCGGCGTAGAAGCCCAGGAGCCGGTGCGGATGACCGGTCCCGAACAGCACCGGCGACCGCGCCCGCGCCGCCTCCCGCAGCCGCCCCGCGAAGGCCTCCAGCGCGGCCACCGTCCGCTCCGGATCGATCACGTCCGGCCCGCTGACGTGCGCGGGGTCCGCCGAGACACCGCACTTGTCCGCCATCAGCCTCAGCAGGTCACCCTCGCCCCAGCCCCACTCCGGCTCCAGCCCCAGCAGCACCCGCGGATCACGCGCCGCGAACAGCCGGTAACTGCGCAGGCTCTCCTCCCGGGAGGTGGCGACGGGCCCGGCCAACCGGGCGGCCAGCAGATGCGCACGCAGCGCGCCGGTGCTCAACACCCTCCGATGCTGCCCCCAACACATCTGGCAGGTCATCAATTCCGGCGAACAGCCCCACAGTTGGCGTAACGATGCATCAAGGTCACCAAGGAGGGGTCAGGTCAGCATCCCGCGCAGCGGGAAGACCGCCCGACGCGTCGCGAGAACGGCCTGATCCGTACGGTCCGCCGGGTCGTAGCCCGCGTCCCAGTCACGCCACGAAGGCGTCCGCCCGTCGGTCATCCGGGCCGGCGCCAACTGCCGCGTCCGCGCGTACACCTCGTCCCGCCACGACGCCGGGACCGCCGCCGCCGGGTCCACCGGCCGGTGCGCGGCGATCGCCACCAGGTGCGTCCACGACCTCGGCACGACGTCCACCACCGCGTACCCGCCGCCGCCCAGCGCCAGCCACCGCCCGTCCGCGTACTCGTGCGCGAGCCGGTGACAGGCTTCCTGCACGGCCCGCTGGGCGTCCAGCGAGACCGCCAGGTGCGCGAGGGGGTCCTCGAAGTGCGTATCGGCCCCGTGCTGGGTCACCAGCACCTGCGGCCGGAAGTCCGCCAACAGCTCCGGCACGACGCCGTGGAAGGCCCGCAGCCACCCCTCGTCCCCGGTCCCGGCGGGCAGCGCGATGTTCACCGCCGACCCCTCGGCCGCCGGCCCCCCGGTCTCCTCCGGCCAGCCGGTCTGCGGGAACAGCGTCCGCGGATGCTCGTGCATCGAGATCGTCAGCACCCGCGGGTCGTCCCAGAAGGCCGCCTGCACGCCGTCCCCGTGATGGACGTCCACATCCACGTACGCGACCCGCTCCGCCCCCAGCTCCAGCAGCCGCGCGATCGCCAGCGACGCGTCGTTGTACACGCAGAAGCCGGCCGCCCCGCCCGGCATGGCGTGGTGCAGCCCGCCCGCGAAGTTCACCGCGTGCTCCGCCTCCCCGTGCCACAGCGCCTCCGCGCCCGCCACGGACTGCCCGGCGATCAGCGCCGACGCCTCGTGCATGCCGTGGAAGGCCGGATCGTCGACGGTGCCCAGCCCGTACGACCCGTCGGCGATCCCCGGGTCCGCTGACACCTCGCGCACCGCGGCGACGTAGTCCTCCCGGTGGACCAGCCGCAGCGTCGAGTCGCCGGCCGCGGGGGCCGCCCGTACCTCCATGGCCCGGTCCAGCCCGAAGGCACGCACCAGGCCCATGGTCAGCGCCAGGCGCACCGGGGCCATCGGATGGCTCGGTCCGAAGTCATACCTCGTTACCGCCTCGTCCCACATCAACAGCCCGGTCACCGGCTCGCCGCTCATGCCGGACACCGTATCGGGCCTGCTCGGAGCCGAACGAGCGGGCTTGGAGCAAGGTCACCAGCACCAGCGCCATCGGCACCAGCATCGCGCCCCGGTAGCTCCAGGCGTCGCCGACCGCCCCGACGAGCGGCGACCCGATCAGGAAGCCGACGTAGTTGAAGATATTGAGCCGCGCGACGGCCGTGTCGGACGCCCCCGGGAACAACCGCCCCGCCGCGGCGAAGGTCTGCGGCACGATCACGCACAGCCCGATCCCCACCAGCGTGAAGCCGAGCATCCCCACCCACGCCCCCGGCGCGGCCGCGACGACGGCGAAGCCGGCCGCGGCGACCAGCGTCCCGGCCCGCACCACGGCCGCGGCCCCGAAGCGGCGCACGCCCAGGTCCCCGACGGCCCGCCCGATGAGGGTGGTCACCATGTAGACGTTGTAGGGGACGGTCGCCATCTGCTCCGAGCTCCCGAGCACGTCCTGGAGGTACTTGGCACTCCAGTTCGCCACCGTCGAGTCACCGATGTACGCGCACGCCATCACCAGGCAGAGCGGCAGCAGCAGCTTGAACCCGCCGTTGCCCAGCCCCTTCTCCTTCTCCTTCTCCTGCGCGTCGCCGGGGCCCGTACCGTCCACGTAACGTCCGCTCAGCGCCACCACGAGCGGCACCAGCACGACCACCGCCGGCAGATAACCGGTGAACAGGCTCAGGTGCCAGTGCGCCCCGGCCCACGCCGCCGACGCACCCAGGATCCCGCCGAGGCTGTACGCGGCGTGGAAGCCCAGCATGATGCTCCGCCCGTACGCCCGCTGGAGGCTGACCCCGAGCATGTTCATCGAGGCGTCCAGCGCACCCACCGACAGCCCGAACGCCCCCAGGGCCACCGCCACGTGCCACATCTGGGTGCCGGTCCCGACACCCAGCAGGGACAGCAGCACGAGCGGCTGCGCCCACCGCAGTACGGCACTGGGCGCCACCCGCTTCACCAGGTGCTCGGTGGCCACGCTCGACACCCCGGCGAGGATCGGCACGGCCGCGAGGAAGACGGGCAGCAGCCCGTCGGATATCCCGTACCGGTCCTGGATGGCCGGGATCCGGGTCACGAGCAGCGCGAAGGCCACGCCCTGCGCGAAGAAACTGAATCCCAGAGCGCCGCGGCCGCGCCGCAGCCGCACATCGTCCGTCATGGCGCGTCAGCGTAGGCCCCGGGGCTACCCGTGGGTAGAGCGATCACACAGGCAGTTGCAGGAGCAGCGGGACCTGCATCATGTCCCCGAAGTACCCGGTGGCCCCGGGCAGCTGCTCGGCGGGAAGCATCGCGGTGTACGCGTACACGTCCATGCCGGCGGCGACGGCGGCCTGGATCCCGCGCGGGCTGTCCTCGATGACGACGCACCGCGCGGGCTCGACGCCCATCTGCCGTGCCGCGTGCAGGAACAGATCGGGTGCCGGCTTGCCCTGGCCCACGTCCTCGGAGCTGAAGATCCACTCCTCCTCGAACCACCCGTCGATCCCCGCCGCCAGGTGCCCGGCCCTGATCCGCTCGTGGCTCCCGGAGGAGGCGAGGCAGTATCCGACCCCGCTCGCGGTCAGCGCCCCGAGCACGTCCTCGATGCCGGCGACCGGCTTCAGCTCCCGCTCGAACGCGGCGATGGTCCGCGCGGCCAGCGTCGCGTCGAAGTCCGTGGGCAGCCGCTCCCCGGTCCGCTCCTGGACGAGGTCGTGCACCCGGTGCACGGCCGCCCCCATGTAGTCGCGGAGCGAGTCCTCGTACGTGGTCGTGTGCCCCAGCTCGTTCAGATACCCGGCGAGGACGCTGTTGGCGAGCGGCTCACTGTCCACCAGCACGCCGTCGTTGTCGAAGATGACGAGGTCATAGCCCATACCCCAACCCTACGAGCCGTCAGCTCAGGTCCACGGCAACCCGGAGCTGGTGAACGGACGAAAGGCAGAAGATTCACGGACCGCCCGGTCCAGCTGGATACGCTGGTCGGGTCGGGCACCACCAGAAGACCACTGGAAGGTGCAGACCACCGAAGGTCAGAGCTGCCTCACGTGAGCAGCCTCAAAAGCTATCCAGCCGACTGGTGAGGCGGTCTCGCGCCGAGCTCGGCGGGTCGTAAACGCAGAAAAGCCCCGCACCGAGCCCGAAGGCTTGGTGCGGGGCTTTCCCACAATGATTGTTCGGCGGCGTCCTACTCTCCCACAGGGTCCCCCCTGCAGTACCATCGGCGCTGAAAGGCTTAGCTTCCGGGTTCGGAATGTAACCGGGCGTTTCCCTAACGCTATGACCACCGAAACACTATGAAATTTGAACGCTGGCTATGGACACAGCTGTTCGTTATTTCAGAACTAACACAGTGGACGCGAGCAACTGAGGACAAGCCCTCGGCCTATTAGTACCAGTCAGCTTCACCCGTTACCGGGCTTCCACATCTGG
>NZ_JBVHWW010000008.1:0-18290 GCF_055563995.1 Streptomyces sp. NPDC029164
GTTGTGGGGGGGGTGCGTGGGAGGGGGAAGGGTGCGACCCCGCCCACGGTGGGGGTGGGGGGGGGGGGGGAGGGGGGGAGGGGGGGGGGGGGGGGGGGGGGGGGGCGGGGGGGGGGGGAGGGGGGGGGGGGGGGGGGGGGCGCCCCCCCCCCCACCACGCTGGATACGCACTCTGACTGACCGCGTGTCAGACCCGGGGGCCGCCCGAAGAGGGCTCCGGCGTCAGGCTCCGGCCGCCGTGTTCGCGCCGGGGACCGCGTCGTCGATCTCTTCCGCGCCGAGCACGGCGCCGGTGCCCTTCTTCGACTTCCGCAGCCGGCCTTCCAGCTGGGAGGCGAAGGTGGTGAGGACGAAGTTCACCACGATGTAGATCAGGGCGATCACGACGAGGGTCGCGATGGTGTTGCTGTAGTTGGCCGAGATCTGCCGGTTCGTGGAAAGCAGTTCCGCGAATCCGAGCAGGGCGCCACCGAGCGCGGTGTCCTTGAGGATCACCACGAGCTGGCTGACCAGGGCCGGCAGCATCGCCGTGACGGCCTGCGGGATCAGCACGTAGGCCATGGTCTGACCCTTGCGCATGCCGATCGCCTTGGCCGCGTCGGTCTGGCCGCGGGGCAGGGAGAGCACGCCGGCCCGGACGATCTCGCCGATGACGGCCGAGTTGTAGAGGACCAGGCCCGTGACCACGGCCCAGAAGGGCCGGGTGTCGGAGGGGACGTCCAGGAACCGCGGCGCCATCAGCGCGTTGCCGAACAGCATCAGCATCAGCACCGGGATGGCGCGGAAGAACTCGACCCACGCGCCGACCGGCCCCCGCACCCACGCGTGGTCGGAGAGTCGGCCGATGCCCAGCAGTGCGCCCAGCGGGAGGGCGATCAGCATGGAGAGCGCGCCGGCCTTGAGGGTCTCCATCAGGCCGGGGATCAGGTACGTGGTCCAGACCCGGCTGTCGGTGACGAAGGGCGACCATTTGTCGGCGTCGAGCTGGCCCTTCTCGCCCATGAGGGACAGCGCCCACCACAGGACGAGTCCGAACAGGACGACGAAGATCCCGCTGTAGATCCAGTTGCGCGCCTTGGCCTTGGGGCCCGGGGCGTCGTACAGCACGGAGGTCATCGCTTCACCGCCACTCGCTTGGCGACCCAGCCCAGCAGAAGACCGGTGGGCAGGGTCAGCAGGACGAAACCGAGGGCGAAGACCGCGAAGACCGCGAAGGTCGCCTGCGCCTCGTTCTCGAGCATTTCCTTCATCAGCAGGGCCGCCTCGGCCACGCCGATGGTCGCCGCCACCGTGGTGTTCTTGGTGAGCGCGATCAGTACGTTGGCGAGCGGTGCGATGACCGCCCGGAAGGCCTGGGGGAGCACGATCAGGGTGAGCACCTGGAAGAAGCTCAGCCCCAGCGCGCGGGCCGCCTCGGCCTGGCCGACGGGCACGGTGTTGATGCCGGAGCGCAGGGCCTCGCAGACGAAGGTGCCCGTGTAGGCGATCAGTCCGAGGACCGCGAGCCGGAAGCCGGTCTCCTTGAACGTGTCGCCGCCCAGGGCGATGCTGAGGGTCTGGTTGAGTCCCAGCGAGCAGCCGATGATCAGCAGCGTCAGCGGGGTGTTGCGCACCAGGTTGACGTACGCGGTGCCAAAGCTCCGCAGCAGCGGGACCGGGCTGACCCGCATTCCGGCCAGGACGGTGCCCCAGATCAGTGATCCGGCCGCCGAGTAGAGGGTGAGCTGAACCGTCACCCAGAAGGCTCCGAGCACGTCGTACTGCCCGGAATCAAGAAAATCGAACACGATGCCCTGCGCTCTCCCCAGGATGGCCGGTGAGGTGCGCCGCCGCCCGCGGCAGGCGGGCGGCGACGCTCCTCACCGATGAATCAGCTGCCTTCGGTGATCTGCGGGGCAGGCTCGTTCTTGTAGTTGGCCGGGCCGAGGTTCTTGTCCACGGCCTTCTGCCAGCTGCCGTCCTCGACCATCTTCTTGAGCGCGGCGTTGATCTTGGTCTGCAGCTCCTTGTCGCCCTTCTTCAGACCGATGCCGTAGTTCTCGTTGCTCATGCTCAGGCCGACGAGCTTGAACTTGCCCTTGTTCTTCTCCTGTGCGGCGTAACCGGCCAGGATCGAGTTGTCCGTGGTCAGGGCGTCGACGGCCTTGTTCTCCAGGCCGGTCAGGCACTCGGAGTAGCCGCCCTGCTCCAGCAGGTCGGCCTCGGGGGCCAGGGTCTTCTTGATGTTCTGCGCCGAGGTGGAGCCGGTGACCGAGCAGAGCTTCTTCTTGTTCAGGTCCTCGACCTTGGTGATGCTCGTGTCGTCGGCGCGGACCAGCAGGTCCTGGTGCGCGAGGAAGTACGGGCCGGCGAAGTCGACCTTCTCCTTGCGCTTGTCGTTGATCGAGTAGGTCGCGACGACGAACTTCACGTCACCGTTCGAGATCAGGTTCTCGCGCTCGGCGCTGGGGGCCTGCTTGAACTCGATCTGGTTCGGCTCGTAGCCGAGCTCCTTGGCCACGTACGTGGCGACGTCGACGTCGAAGCCCGTGAACTTGCCGTCCGGGGTCTTCAGGCCCAGACCGGGCTGGTCGTACTTGATGCCGACGACGAGCTTGTCCTTCGCGCCACCGGACGCACCGCCGTCACTGGCGGCGTCCTTCTCGCTGCCGCCACAGGCGGTCGCGGTCAGGGCAAGGGCGACGGCGACGGCCGCGGCCGCAGCGGCCTTGGAGATCTTCATGGTGAACTTCCCTCGGATGAGACGTTGTTGAACGACGAGCGACGCTAACGGCGTACGCGCGGCCGACAGGAACCGATCCGGCGGCGATCCGCATACGGATGACTACCAGACGAGAACCTCAGTGGTGCAGGATCTTCGACAGGAAGTCCTTGGCGCGGTCACTGCGGGGGTTGCTGAAGAACTGCTCGGGGGTGGCCTCTTCGACGATCTTCCCGTCGGCCATGAAGACGACCCGGTTGGCCGCGGAGCGGGCGAAGCCCATCTCGTGCGTGACGACCACCATGGTCATTCCCTCACGGGCGAGCTGCTGCATGACCTCCAGCACCTCGTTGATCATCTCCGGGTCGAGAGCCGAGGTCGGCTCGTCGAACAGCATGACCTTCGGCTCCATGGCCAGCGCCCGGGCGATCGCCACGCGCTGCTGCTGGCCGCCGGAGAGCTGCGCCGGGTACTTGTCGGCCTGCGAGCCGACGCCCACCCGGTCCAGCAGGGCCACCGCCTTCTCGCGCGCCGCGGCCCCGTCGGTCTTGCGGACCTTGACCTGGCCCAGAATGACGTTCTCCAGCACCGTCTTGTGCGCGAAGAGATTGAACGACTGGAAGACCATGCCGACGTCGGCGCGCAGCCGGGCCAGCTCCTTGCCCTCGGAGGGCAGTTCCTTGCCGTCGAGCGTGATGGTGCCCGAGTCGATGGTCTCCAGACGGTTGATCGTCCGGCACAGCGTGGACTTGCCCGATCCCGAGGGACCGATCACGACGACTACCTCACCGCGGGCAATGCTCAGATCGATGTCCTGAAGCACGTGCAGCGCGCCGAAGTGCTTGTTGACGTTGCTCAGTACGACCAGGTCGTCCGCGGCACCGGCCGCGTCCTGCACGTCCTTGGTCACTGATACTCCGCTCATCGGCTTCTTGCTCCGTCCTCCTCGGTTGGGAGGACAGTAGTGACGTGACGTCCACAACGTCATCACATCTGAGGGAGAATTGAGCATAACGATCCGGCTTCCCCCGGATACGCTCCGTGCGCGACACCTGCGCGGCCGAATGCGGCGCGTACCGGGTGCGTAACGGAAGACGCGCCGCGGCGGAACCCCCTTGACGTGGGACTCTGCATCGGCGTGTATGCATGATGGCCACCTTGCGGCCATCCGTGTGACGATGCCCGGGGAGCCGGGAGCAAGAAGAGCGAGAAGAGGAGAGGGGGACGACATGAGGCTGCTGCTCGTCGAGGACGACGACCACGTCGCCGCCGCCCTGTCCGCGATCCTCGCCCGGCACGGCTTCCAGGTCACCCACGCCCGCAACGGCGAGGAAGCCCTGCAGGCGCTGCTGCCCCCCGGCGCCCTGCCCGGACCCTCCCCCTACGGGGTGATCCTGCTCGACCTCGGCCTGCCCGACCAGGACGGGTACGAGGTGTGCGGCAAGATCCGCAAGCGCACCGCGACACCCGTCATCATGGTGACCGCGCGCGCCGACGTACGCTCCCGCATCCACGGGCTGAACATGGGCGCCGACGACTACGTCGTCAAGCCCTACGACACCGGCGAACTCCTCGCCCGCATCCACGCCGTCGCCCGCCGCACCGGCGCCTCCGAGGAGGCCGCGGCCACCGGGACCGGTACGCCCGCCACGGTCCGGCTCGGTCCCGTCAGCATCGAGCTGCCCAACCGCCGGGTCAGCGTGGACGGCGCCGACGTACCGCTCACCCGCAAGGAGTTCGACCTGCTGGCCCTGCTCGCGCAGCGGCCCGGCGTCGTCTTCCGCCGCGAACAGATCATCAGCGAGGTGTGGCGCACCAGCTGGGAGGGGACCGGGCGCACCCTGGAGGTCCACGTCGCCTCGCTGCGCTCCAAGCTGCGCATGCCCGCCCTCATCGAAACCGTCCGCGGAGTCGGCTACCGGCTCGTCACGCCGTCCGCCCCGTCCGCCCCGTCCGCCCCCTAGGGGTCTTCTGCCGTGCGCGCCCGATTGCTCCCGCTGCTCGTCATCCTGATGGCGGGCACGCTGCTCGCGCTGGGCTTCCCGCTCGCGGTGAGCCTCGCCTCCGGACAGCAGCAGCGGGTGGTGGTCGACCGCATCGACGACAGCGCCCGGTTCGCCGCCCTCGCCCAGCTCGTCATCGACGCCCAGGGCTCCGGATCCAGCGGCGCCGACGCGCGCCGCGAGACCCTCCAGCTCGAACTCGCCCGCTATCAGGAGCTGTACGGCATCCGCGTCGGCATCTTCTACCGCGACGACAACGACATGGCCCGCTCGCCCAGCTGGTGGCAGCTTCCCGAATCCGGCGAGGGCCGCCGTGCGTTCGAGGAGGCCCTCGCCGGCCGGCGCAGCCACGATCCGCCGCAGGTGTGGCCCTGGCAGACCCACGGCCGACTGCTCGTCGTCTCCCCGGTCGTCCTCGACGGCGACGTGGTCGCGGTCGTCGCCACCGATTCGCCGACCGACCTGATGCGCGGGCGGATCCTGCAGGGCTGGCTGCTCATCGCGGGCGGGCTCGCCGCCGCCATGCTGGTCGCCTTCGGCGCCGCCCTGAGGCTCACCAGTTGGGTGCTCAAGCCCGTACAGACCCTGGACGCGGCCGCCCACGGCATCGCCACCGGACGCATGAACTCGCGCGTCGCGGCCGCGGGCGGGCCCCCGGAACTCCAACGCCTGGCCCGTTCGTTCAACGAGATGGCCGACAACGTCGAAGAGGTACTGGAGCAGCAGCGGGCGTTCGTCGCCGACGCCTCCCACCAGCTGCGCAACCCGCTCGCGGCGCTGCTCCTGCGGATCGAGCTGCTCGCCCTCGAACTGCCCGAGGGAAACGAGGAGATCGCCTCCGTACGCACCGAGGGCAAGCGCCTGACCCAGGTGCTGGACGACCTCCTGGACCTGGCGCTGGCCGAGCACGCCTCCGCCGAGATCAGCCTCACCGACATCGGGGCGCTGGCGGCGGAGCGGGTCGCCGCGTGGCGCCCGTACGCCGAGGAGAAGGGCGTACGGCTCACCGAGACGGGCCGGTCCGCCGTCACGGGCTGGGCCGACCCCATCGCCCTGTCCAGCGCGCTCGACGCCGTCATCGACAACGCCCTCAAGTTCACCCCTGAGGGCGAGGAGGTCGAGGTGTCGGTCGCCGCCGAGGGGCGCGTCGCCCGCGTGGTCGTCGCCGACCGCGGACCCGGCCTCACCGAGGAGGAGCTGCTCCGCGTCGGCGACCGCTTCTGGCGCAGCGGCCGCCACCAGAACATCAAGGGCTCCGGGCTCGGCCTGTCGATCTCCCGCGCGCTGCTCACCGCGGGCGGCGGGTCCCTCTCGTACGAGACGAACCCGCCGCACGGGCTGCGGGTGACCGTGTCCGTGCCGCGCACCGGCCCCCACGGCTCCTGAGCCGCTACCAGGTGAGGGTGGTGCGGGCCGGGGCCGAGGCCGCGTACAGCTCGTCCACGGCCCGGACCTCGAAGGCGGCCGCCCGCTCCCGCCCGGCCCGCGGGACGGCCGGCAGGTAGAGGGCGGTGCCGCAGGTGCCGCCGAGGAAGCGGCGGGTCCCGTCGGGCAGGACGCGCGACACCTCGTAGTGGCGCGGCCGGCGTTCCCCGCCTGCCGCGGCGCGCCAGGACAGGCGGAGCCAGGCCTTGCCGTCCTGCCGGGCCGAGGCGTCGACGCCCAGGGCGGTGGGCGGGGTGGGGCACCGGGTGCGGGGGGCGTCGTGGACCGCCAGGGCGCCGAGCCGCCACACCACCGGCGCCGTGTCGAGCGCGGTGATCCGTACGGCCAGGGCGTACGCGGTCTGCCCCGCCAGCGATCCGAGCGCGGCCCGAGCCGTGCGCCAGCCCTGCCCGCGGTCCGTGCTCCCGGCCGGCAGCCACGTGTACGGGACCGGTTCGCCGGGGGCGGCGGGCTCGCGGGTGGCCACGCCGACCTCCACCGCGACCGGCCCCGACCCGCCGGCGTGCACCAGCTCCAGGACGCTCCCGCGGGTCAGCGGCAGCCGCGTGGAGTGCAGCCCGACGACCACGGGAGCGGTCAGGGCGCCTGTGACCAGCAGGCTGGAGCCGCCGCGCCAGGCGTCCGCGAAGTCCAGGGTGACGGAGGGGCGTTCGCCGGCGGTGTCCACCGCCCAGCGGCGGCCCGGGAGCCGGTCCTGGAGCCCGAGGTGGTTCCAGGGCGTGTCGGAGACGGCCGTGCCGTTCTCGTACCAGCGCAGCCCGTGCCCGGTGTTGAACGAGCAGGCGAAGGGGAGCCCGGTGACCGTGGACCGGTCGGCGACGGCCGTGGCCGGGGCCCGCCAGCCGGCCCCGGCCCCGGAGACGGACGCCCCGGAGACGGACCCGGCCCCGGAAACGGACCCGGGCGCGGGTGCGGGCGCGGGACGGGCGGGGTCCAGGGACTCGCCCGTCCAGAACCGGTCGTCGGCGAGGTGGAACGCCCCGGGGGAGCGGTCGGTGAGGTGGTTGCGGGTCCACTCGGGCCGGTAGAAGCCGTAGCTGACGACGTGCTCGCGGTCGCGCGGGATGATCGCGTCCCACGGCACGGCGGAGTCCCAGCCGCGGGACTCCGTGTCCACGGCCGCCCACAGCTCGTGGCGGGAGCGGCCCAGCCGCTCGGCGAGCGTGCCCGACGCGGCCAGGGTCTGCGCGGTCCATCGGAAGTCCACGAACACCGTGTCCGCGACCTTCCCGGCCCGGTCCTCGAAGAACTCCTGGTTGAGCTGGTTGAGGGCGCCCTGCCAGCCCACCCGGCCGGTGGTGTTCATGGCGTCGTACCAGGTGATGCGCAGCCCGTGCGGCTCGCCCGCGGCCCGCAGGGCGCGCAGGAACTCCCGCATCCGTGCGGCCAGCGCGCTGTCGCCGCCGTCCGTCTCGGCGTTCACGAACCAGCCGTCGAAGCCGTACGTCCGTGCCACCTGGACGAGCTTGTCCGCGAGCGGGAACCGGCCGAGGGCGTCCCGCTGCACCAGGTCGCGGGTCCACTGGAGGTCGCCGCCGTAGGCGACGGGCGGCAGGAACACGTTGCCCAGCACCCGGACCCCGTTGCGGTGGGCGGCGTCGACCACGGGCGCGTTCGGGGCGAGCACGATGCCCTCGCCGGCCGAGCCGCCCCAGAAGACCAGCTCGTCGATGTACGCCCAGTGCGTGAGCGCGTAGTAGTCCGCGGTCGCGGAGCCCTGGGAGGGGTTGCCGGCGGTGGGCCCGAAGGAGACGAGGGAGGAGATCCGGGCCTGGCCGGCCCGGGCGTCCCGGTGCGCCGGGACCGGGGTGAACCGCCGCGCCAGGGGCACGGTCGCGGTGTTGTGGGCCAGGTCGTGGTCCCGCTCCGGGCTCCACCGGAGGAGCGAGCGCCACACGATCCCGGGGCCGGGGGTCCCCGCCGGGAGGGAGTCCGGGAACCAGTACGAGGCGTACGGGGCCAGGTCGGCCGGGGTCGGCGCGGCGGACGCGGGAGCCGGGGCGGCGGACGCGTACGGGGCCTGGCCCGCCGTGCCCAGCAGGGCGGCGGCCCCGGCGCCGGCGGCCAGCACCACGCGCCGGGACGGCCGGAAGGGGGCGGGCGGCGTACGGGAGGCGACACCGCTGTCGGTCACGCGGGTCTCGTGGGTCTTGTGGCTCTCGTCGGGCGTGCCGGTCGCGTCGGTCTGGGCCATGCGGGGCTCCTCACGAGGGATCGGATTCGGATCGGATCGGATCGGATCGGTCAGGTCACTTCGTGCACGCGCAGCACCTCGGTGACGCCGCGAGCCGACAGGTGGGCCGGGTCCTCGGCGCGCTCCGCGAGGACCACCGCGGGGCGCACCCCCTGGGCCGTCAGCGCGGCCCACGCTTCGAAGAACGCGCCGCCCGGGGCGCACACGGACCGGCCGGGGGCCTCGTGCTCCCCGCCGACGTCCACGGCGAGCGCGGTGGAACGCACCGGCGGGCGGTGAGCGCGGTCCCGCCACTCCCGGGCGATCCGGGCCACGGCGGCGCCGGCCGGTTTGGTCCGGCGGTCGTTGGTGAGCAGGCCGAGCCCGTATTCCAGCTCGGGGAAGTCCGCGAGCTCGCGGGCCACGTCGTGCGAGCACCACCAGGTCACGCCCCACAGGTCCGGGCAGTCCAGCGCGTTCCTGACGGTGGCCTCCGTGAACCGCGCCGCGTGCCCGGGCGGGATCAGCGGCGCCGGGGCGCCCACCTCCTGGAGCCACACCGGGCGGTGCGGGTCGAGGGCCCAGGCCTTGGAGAGCTCGATGAGGTACGCGGCGTGGTGCTCGGTGGCCGTCCCGCGCCCGCCGTGGCGCTGCGCGGTGCCGTTGAACACCCAGGAGTGCACGGCGGTGGCGGCGCCCAGCCGGGCCGCCTGAGCCGGGGTGAAGGGGTGCCCGTCCTGGTACCAGGCGGCGTCGTACTCGGCGTGCAGGTGCAGCCGCCCGGGCGCGCCCTGTTCGCAGGCGGCGAGCATCCGCTCCAGCCAGCGGGCGGCCTGGTCCCCGGTGATGCGGTCGGGGTCGGGGTGCGGGGCGTCGGAGAACTGGTTGAGCTCGTTGCCCACGGTCATGCCCAGGAAGTTCGGCCGGTCGGCGAGCGCGGCGGCCAGCGTGCGCAGGTACTCCTGCTGTCCGGCCACCACGTCCGGGTCGGTGAAGAGGTTGCGCCGGTGCCAGGTGCGGGTCCAGGCGGGCAGGAAGTCGAAGCTCGACAAGTGGCCCTGCAGACCGTCCACGTTGACGTCGAGCCCGCGTTCGGCGGCCGCGTCCGCGAGCGCGACGAGCTGCTCGACGGCGCGCGGCCGGATCAGCGTCCGGTTCGGCTGGAAGACCGGCCACAGCGGGAAGACGCGGACGTGGTCCAGCCCGAGCGCGGCGATCGAGTCGAGGTCGGCCCTGACCTCGTCGAGGTCGAAGTCCAGCCAGTGGTGGAACCAGCCGCGGGCCGGTGTGTAGTTGGCGCCGAATCGGAGCGCGTGATCGTGCACAAGGCGTCCTGGAGTTCTGGGGGAATTCACCGGATGGGGCACAACCTGCCGGTGTGGATGAGGAAAGTCAACAGGGCCTCAGACCCGACTACTTATGCGCTTCAGCCCAGTTGACACAAGGGTTCCGTTCACTGGAACCTGGTGGAACTAATGCGGTTTAGTTTCGGCGGCCACAGGACGGCATGTGGAAATGGACAGCGGTATTTCGGTCACGGCGGTCACCACTCCGGCCCTCTTCACCGGGCCGCCGCAAACGCCCGCGCGGGTCCGCAGGAGCGTTCGGCCGGCCCAGCCGCCCATCGGGCCCATCGGGCCCACGGGGCCGGCCGCCGAAGCGGACCTGCTGGACCGCCCGATCGGCCCCTTCGGGGCGGGCGTCGGCGGCGCGGCCACCACCCTGCTGCTGCCCAGCGCCTGGGGCATGCCGTTGCGGGTGGGCGAACGGGCAGCGCACCAGCCGGTGTTCAGCCGGTACTGGCTGCACGACACGGGCGCGGCTCCGGCTGGGGGACGCGCTGTACACGGTGACGTGTGACGGCCCCGCGTCCGTGGCGACGGTGCCGCTCGCCTCCCACGCCGGCGCCGGCGGCCCGGTCGAACTGGAGGTCCGCTCCCGACGGCTGGCACACCTCCTGCCCGGCGGACCGTGGACCTCGCACCCGGCGGGTACGAACGGATCCCGCCCGGCGTGGCGCCCGCCGCCGCGGCCGAGCCCGGCGAACACCTGGTCCGGATCCTCGCGGCAACCCCCGCAGGGGAGTTCGAGGGCGTGCTGACCGTGACCGTCCCCGGCGGCCCCGTCCCCGCCGGGCTGTGGGTCGAGGCGCCCGACCCGGAACCGTCGTCGCCCCCGGCGCGCGGGGCATCGTACGGGCCCGGATCGGCAGCACCGGCCTCCGGAGCGCGCCGACGGGCCTGGCCTACGCCGTCTCCCCGTACGGGACCTGGCCGTTGACGGCCCCCGCGCCCCTGCCCCTGCACGTACCGGCGGACGGGCCGGCCGAGGTGGGGTTCGAGCTCGGCCGCCCCTCGACACCCCTCCGGGGAGTACTGGATCGCGGTCAAGGCCGCCTGCCAGGGCAGGATCGCGTACGGTCCGGCCATTGCCCTCCGTATTACGCCACGCGTGACGCACCCGAAGGACGAATGAGGCAGGCCATGGCCCGCAGACCCACGATCAAGGACATCGCCCGCCAGGCCGGGGTGTCGGAGAGCGCCGTGTCGTTCGCGCTCAACGACCGCCCCGGCGTCTCGCAGGACACCCGGGCCCGGATCCGCCGCGTCGCCGAGGAACTCGGCTGGCAGCCCAACAGCGCCGCCCGCGCCCTCTCCGGCGAACGGTCCGGCGCCGTCGGGCTGGTCCTCGCCCGGCCCGCGCACACGCTCGGCGTCGAGTCCTTCTTCCTCCAGCTGGTCTCCGGCATCCAGGAGGTCCTCTCCGCCGCCCGGACCGCCCTGCTGTTCCAGGTCGTCGAGGACATCGACGCCGAATGCGCGGTCTACCGGCGCTGGTGGGCCGAGCGCAGGGTCGACGGGGTCCTCGTCGTCGACCCGCGCATGCGGGACCCGCGCCCGGCGCTCCTCGGGCAGCTGGGCCTGCCCGCGGTCACCATCGGAGAGCCGGAGACAGGGACGGAGACTGAGCCCGTCCCGGAGCCGAAGCCTGCGGCGGTGGTCTCCTCGGTCCGGGCCGATGACGCCGGGGCCATGGCCCAGGTCCTGGACCACCTCCACGGTCTGGGCCACCGCCGGATCGTCCACATCGCGGGGCTCCCCGGCCTCGCCCACACGGTCCGCCGGATGGACTCCCTGCGGACGGAGGCCGCGCGCCGCGGGCTCGGCCCGGACCAAGTGCGCTCGGTGGTCACCGACTACTCCGACGCCGAGGGCGCCGCCGCCACCCGCCGGGTCCTCGCCGAGCCCGGGCCACCCACCGCGCTCGTCTACGACAACGACGTGATGGCCGTCGCCGGGAGCGCGGTCGCCGCCGAGCTGGGCATCCCCGTCCCGGGCCGGCTCTCGATCGTGGCCTGGGACGACTCCGCGCTCTGCCGGGTCACCCACCCCCGGCTCACCGCCCTCGTGCGCGACACCGCCGGCTTCGGCCGGCTCGCCGCCGGGGAACTCCTCGCCGTCCTCGCGGGCGGCCCGCCCGGGGTCCGGATCAGCGAGCGGCCGCGACTGGAGCCTCGCGAGAGCACGGCGCCGCCCCCGGCGCATACTGAATCCTGAACCCTTCCTGGAGCCGCCACCGTGATCACCCCCACCGCCCCCTTCCCCGCACCGCGCGCCGCCGCGGCGGCCGCCGGCCTGACGGTGGCGATCGACATCGGCGGTACGAAGATCGCCGGTGCGCTGGTGCACCCGGACGGCACGATGACCGCCACCACCCGCCGGGCGACCCCGCGCGGAGTGGACGCGGAAGGGGTCATGGCGGCGGTGGCCGAGGTCGTCGCCGACCTGTCCGGCTCCCCGCTGTGGGCCTCGGCCGTCCGCTGCGGGATCGGCAGCGCCGGCCCGGTGGACACCTCCCGGGGCACGGTCAGCCCGGTGAACATCGGCGCGTGGCGGGAGTTCCCCGTCCAGGCCCGGGTCGCGGCGGAGCTCGCGGCGCGCGGGGCCGAGCTGCCGACCGTACTGGCCGGGGACGGTGTGGCGATGACCGCCGCCGAGCACTGGCTGGGCGCGGCCCGGGGCCACGCGAACGCGCTCTGCATGGTGGTCTCCACGGGCGTGGGCGGCGGCCTCATCCTGAACAACCAGCTGCACCCCGGCCCCACGGGCAACGCGGGGCACATCGGCCACATCAGCGTGGCCTTCGACGGCGAGCCGTGCGTCTGCGGCAGCCGCGGCTGCGTCGAGTCGATCGCCTCCGGCACGGCCATCGCCCGCTGGGCCCGGGAGCAGGGCTGGACCCCGGCCGGCGCCGCGAGCGGCGCGGGGAGCGCGCGGGACGCCTCGGCCGCCGGTGTGGCCGTGGCCGCCGCCGAGGGCGACCCGATCGCCCTGGCCGCCTTCGACCGCGCGGGCCGAGCCCTGGCCGCCGCCATCGCCGCCACCGCGACCCTCGTCGAAACGGACATCGCCGTCATCGGCGGCGGAGTCGCCACCTCCGGCGACACCCTCTTCGCCCCGATCCGCACCCATCTCGCGGCCTACGCCACGCTCTCCTTCGTCAAGGAGCTCCAGGTGGTCCCGGCGACCCTGGGCACCCACGCGGGCCTGATCGGCGCGGCCGCCGCGGCGATGATGCTGCTGCCGTCGCCGCCGTCCTCGTAGGACGCGCAGGACTCGCAGGACGCGTAGGACTCGTAGGGCCTTGGGGAACGTCAGGGCTTGACCGACCGGTAGTACCGGCCCGCCCCCTCGTGCAGCTCCAGGGGATCCGTGTAGATCGCTGTCCGCAGGTCCACCAGCTGCGCCGCGTGCACCTCGCGCCCGACGAGGTCGCGGCCGAGGATCACCGTCCGCGTCAGCTGCTCCGTCAGCGCGGGATCCGTCTCCGCCGTGGTCACCAGCAGGTTCGGCACGGCCAGGGTGGTCACCGCGCTGGTGTTGCGCGCCCGCGCGTACGCGTCCTGCGGCATGACCGCCGTCCGGTAGTAGCGCGCCGGACTGCCGCTGCCCTGCAGCTGCTCGACCAGGTCGCCGAGCTGCACGAGCCGGATCTGGTACCGCTCCGACAGCTCGCGCACCGCGTTCGTCGGCAGGCCGCCGGACCAGAAGAAGGCGTCGATCCGGCCGGCCTCCAGCTCGGCCGGCATGGTGTCGATGCCTATGGACACCGGCGTGATGTCCAGCACCGGGTCCAACCCGGCCGCCCTGAGCAGCCGCTCCGAGACGAGCCGCACCCCGGACCCGGGCTGACCGATCGCGACCCGCTTGCCCTTCAGGTCCCGGGCCGACTGCACCGCGGAGTCGGCCGGCACCACCAGCTGCACGTAGTCGTCGTAGAGCCGGGCGACCCCGCGCAGCAGGTCCGCGCGCGGTTTCCCGTCGAGCTGGTACTGGGCGACCGCGTCCGCGGTCGCCACCGTGAAGTCCGCCTCACCGGAGGCCACCCGCTTCAGGTTCTCCTGAGAGCCCTCGCTGGTCACCAGATGGACGTCCACCCCGGACGCGTCCCGCGCGAGCGCCTGCTCCAGCAGCTGCCCGTAGCGGTGGTAGACGCCGGTCCGGGCGCCCGTGCTGAAGGTCAGCTCGCCGCGCAACTCAGGTTCCCCGAAGGGCTTCAGCCACCAGGTGAGGACGCCGAGCACGGCCAGTACGGCCACCAGGACCCGCAGGGCGTGGCGCCTGCTGATCCGGGGCGGTACGAGAGGCATGGCGCGATCCTGCCACCCGACCGCCCTCCTGTCACGGCGCGGGCCGTCCGGGGGCCTCCGCGCGCAGCCGTCCCAGCAGCCTGCGGGCGGCGGGTCCGGCCGGTCCGCCCGTGCGCCAGGCCAGCGCCACCCGCCCGTTCAGCGCCGGCTCGGTGATCCGCAGCGCGCACAGTCCGCCGCCGGTCCGTGAGCCCGCACCGGCCTCCGGGCCTGCCTCCGCCCGGGCCTCCGCGCCGGCCTCCGCCCCGGACGGCACCACGGCCACCCCCAGCCCCCGCGCGGCCAGCCGGACCAGCACCGCGGGTGCCGCCGCCTCGAAGTCCACCCGCGGCGCGAACCCCGCCTCCGCGCACGCCCGCTCCAGCACCCCGCGCAAGCCCGTCCCGCGCGGCAGGCTGATCAGCGCCCGTTCGCGCAGGGCCGCCAGCGGGATCCCGCCGTTCACGGACTCCGCCACGAGGGGGTCGTCCGCCCGGACCGCCGCCACCAGGGGCTCGTCGAGCACCACCTGGCAGGAGATCGCCGGCGGCGGCTCCCCGCCGAGGCCGACCACCGCCAGATCCAGCTCCCCGCGCCGCAGGGCGGCCAGCATCCGCTCCGAGGTGTCCTCGGACAGGGCGATCTCCACCCGGGGGTGCTCGTCGTGGAAGTTCCCGAGCGTCCCCACCACGTCGAACCCGTCCACCACCGCCCCGGCCGCGCCCGGGACCAGCCCGAGGGCCACCCGCCCGCGCAGCAGCCCGGAGAACTCCTCGGCCGTCCGCCGCACCCCCTCCACCGCCGCCAGCGCGGCCCGCGCGTACGAGAGGACGGCCTCGCCCGTCTCGGTCGGCGTGACCCGCCGCCCGGACCGGTCGAGCAGCCGCTGCCCCAGTTCCCGTTCCAGCCGGCGTATCTGGGCGCTCACCCCGGGCTGGGACACGTGCAGCCGCGCCCCGGCCCGGGTGAAACTGCCCTCCTCCACCACCGCCACGAAGTAACGCAGCTGAGCCAATTCCATAACCGATGATTCTAGATCGCAGAAGAACTCGCCCTTGGACTTATGCGGGGCGGGCGGCCGAGCCTTAACCCATGAGCCGATCAGCGCCGCGACCCACGCCCGGACCCGCCTCCCGACCCACGCCCGGACCCGCCTCCCGCTCCGTAGGCCGCTCCGCGAGCCGCCGTACGATCGCCGCGGCCGTCGCCGCCGAACGCCGTGAGCTGGCCGACGTACTCGACGCCCTCACCCCGGCCCAGTGGGACGCCCCGTCCCTCTGCGGCGGCTGGCGCGTCCGCGAGGTCGCCGCCCACATGTCGCTCGGGTTCCGCACCTCCCTCCCCGGCTTCGCCGCCGAGCTGCTGCGGGCCGGCGGGAACCTGCACCGGATGACCGACCGGACCGCCCGCCGCGACGCCGCCGCGTTCAGCCCGAGCGAGCTCGCCGCGCTGCTCCGCGAAAACGCCGGCCACCCCTGGAAGCCCCCCGCCGCCGGCCCCACCGGGGCCCTCGCCCACGACGTGGTCCACGGCCTCGACATCACCACCGCCCTCGGTCACCCGCGCCGCGTCCCAGAGGACCGGCTGCGGCACCTCCTCGACGCCGTCACCCCCCGCACCCTGCGCTTCTTCGGCGCGGACCTGGCCGGCCTGCGGCTGCGCGCCGACGACCTCGACTGGTCCCACGGAAGCGGAACACCCCTCTACGGAAACGCCCAGGACCTGCTGCTCCTCCTCTTCGGCCGCCGGCTCCCCGCGGGCCGGCTGCACGGGGGACCGGAGGGCTCCCGGGTACCGCCTACCCTTGTTGCATGACCAGCAGCGACCGGAGCCAGGCAGTGGACGAGAAGCGAAGCTACGAGGTGCGCACCTACGGGTGCCAGATGAACGTGCACGACTCCGAGCGGCTTTCCGGTCTGCTGGAGGACGCCGGCTACGTCCGGGCACCCGAGGGCTCCGACGGCGACGCCGATGTCGTGGTCTTCAACACCTGCGCGGTCCGCGAGAACGCCGACAACAAGCTGTACGGCAACCTCGGCCGGCTGGCCCCGATGAAGACCAAGCGCCCCGGCATGCAGATCGCCGTCGGCGGCTGCCTGGCGCAGAAGGACCGCGACACGATCGTCAAGAAGGCCCCGTGGGTCGACGTCGTCTTCGGTACGCACAACATCGGCAAGCTCCCCGTGCTGCTGGAGCGCGCCCGCATCCAGGAAGAGGCGCAGGTCGAGATCGCCGAGTCGCTGGAGGCGTTCCCCTCCACGCTCCCGACCCGCCGCGAGTCCGCGTACGCCGCCTGGGTCTCGATCTCCGTCGGCTGCAACAACACCTGCACCTTCTGCATCGTCCCGGCGCTGCGCGGCAAGGAGGAGGACCGCCGGCCCGGCGACATCCTCGCCGAGGTGGAGGCCCTGGTCGCCGAGGGCGTCTCCGAGATCACCCTGCTCGGCCAGAACGTCAACGCGTACGGCTCCGACCTGGGCGACCGCGAGGCCTTCAGCAAGCTGCTGCGCGCCTGCGGCCAGATCGAGGGCCTGGAGCGGGTCCGCTTCACCTCCCCGCACCCGCGCGACTTCACGGACGACGTGATCGCGGCGATGGCCGAGACCCCGAACGTGATGCCGCAGCTGCACATGCCGCTGCAGTCCGGCTCGGACCCGATCCTCAAGGCGATGCGCCGCTCGTACCGGCAGGAGCGCTTCCTCGGCATCATCGAGAAGGTCCGCGCCGCGATCCCGCACGCCGCGATCTCCACCGACATCATCGTGGGCTTCCCCGGTGAGACGGAGGAGGACTTCCAGCAGACGATGCACACCGTGCGCGAGGCCCGCTTCGCGAACGCCTTCACCTTCCAGTACTCCAAGCGGCCCGGCACCCCCGCCGCCGACATGGACGGGCAGATCCCCAAGGAGGTCGTGCAGGACCGCTACATGCGCCTGGTCGCCCTCCAGGAGGAGATCTCCTGGGAGGAGAACAAGAAGCAGGTCGGCCGCACGCTGGAGGTCATGGTCGCGGAGGGCGAGGGCCGCAAGGACGGCGCCACGCACCGGCTGTCGGGCCGCGCCCCCGACAACCGCCTGGTCCACTTCACGAAGCCGCAGGCGGAGGTCCGCCCGGGCGACGTGGTCACCGTGGACATCACCTACGCGGCCCCGCACCACCTGCTGGCCGAGGGCCCGACGCTGACCGTGCGCCGCACCCGCGCCGGCGACGCCTGGGAGAAGCGCAACGCCGCCCCGGCCCAGCCCGCGGGCGTCATGCTCGGCATCCCCACCCTCGGCATCCCCACGCCCCTCCCGGCCGCCACGTCGGGCTGCGCGGTGGCTGATTCCAGCCCCGCCGGCGTCTGAGGCGCGGGGTCCGGGGCGGAGCCCCAAGGCGGGCAGGCCGGCGCGGCCGAGCGGCACCGCACGGCCGCCCCGCCCGAGCCGCGCTGGCGTTAGGCTGCGGATCATGCTCGTAGCCGCCGCCGTCTGTCCCGCCCCGCCGCTGCTCGTGCCGGAGGTCGCCGCGGGGGCCGCCGCCGAACTCGGCGACGCCCGCACCGCCTGCTCCGACGCGCTGGCGGTGCTCGCCGCCTCGCGGCCCGACCTGCTGGTCGTCGTCGGGGCCGCCGCCGAGGGCGGCGCGTACGACCAGGGCACCCCCGGCGGCTTCGCCGGGTTCGGTGTGGACCTGACCGTCACCCTGGGCCCCGACCTGGGCGAACCGCCGAGCGGCCACGCCACCGGGCACACCCTGCCGGCTTCCCTCGCGGTGGCCGGCTGGCTGCTCGGCCAGGCCCGCTGGGCGGCCGCCCCGGTGGCCGGTGTGGCCGTCGCCGCGGACCTCGCCCCGAGCGGCTGCGGCCTGCTCGGCGCGGACCTGGGCGGTTCCGCCGAACGCGTGGCCATGCTGGTCCTCGGGGACGGCAGCGCCTGCCGGACCCTCAAGGCCCCCGGCTACCTCGACGAGCGGGCCGCCGCCTTCGACGCGGCCGCCGCCCGCGCCCTGGGCGCCGCCGACGCGGCCGCCCTCGCCGCGCTCGACGCCGAACTCGCGGCCGAACTCCAGGCCGCCGGACGGGCCCCCTGGCAGGTGCTGGCCGGCGCCGCCGGGGGCGCCGGCCTCGAAGGCCGGCTGCTGTACGAGGACGCGCCGTACGGGGTCGGGTACTTCGTCGCCGCCTGGTCGTAAGCGCGTACGCACCGGCCTTGGGCGCGCGTCCGCCGTAGGCCCGGGAAACGGCGAAGGGGCGGGGGGGGGGGGGGGGGGGGGGGGGGGGGGCCCCCCGGGGGGGGGGGGGGGGGGGGGGGGGGGGGGTGGGCCGCCGGGGGGGGTTTGTTTTTGGTTTTTTTTCTC
>NZ_JBVHWW010000008.1:18300-131795 GCF_055563995.1 Streptomyces sp. NPDC029164
GTTACCCCCTCCCCCCCCTCGTCTGCTCCTCCACCCCCAACAGGAAACAGACCCCCCCCCCCCCCCCCCCCCCCCCCCCCCCCCCCCCCCCCCCCCCCCTTCGGGGACCGCGTCAGGAAGTGGCCGGCGGCGTCGTACCGCCGGGGGTGTCCTTGTGCGCGATCTTGCCCAGGGCGTCCTTCGCCTTGCCCGTACCGCTCGTGATCCGGTCGCTGTACTTGCCGTGGGTCTTGGAGTCCACGGCCTTGGCCACCTTGTCCAAGCCCTCGGCGATCCTGCCCTCGTTCTTCTGGGCGAGGTCGCCGACCTTGTCCTTCGCCGGGCCGAGCTTGGCCTTCAGATTGTCCAGCAGGCCCATGGGTCACCTTCCGTTGGCGGTCGCTACGTGCGGGCGCCCTCGCCGGCTTCGCTGTCCGCGGCCACCTCGGCCGACTGCTGCTTCGGGATCTCCACGGCTTCCGCCGCCGGAGCCTCCGCAACGGCCGGCTCGGCCTCGGCCTCTTCGGCCGCACCGGACTCCGCCGTCATGGCCTCGGCCGCGACCTCCTCGGTCGCGGCCTCGTCCTTACGACGAAAAAACCAGTCAAAAACGCCCATGTCTCCTCCTATAACGTTACTCGTGTGAGTGAAGTTCCGCCGTGGCCGAACCGGCCCCCACAAGGCGTACGCCGGGCATGCGCAAGGGGTACGCACGGCGCACACCGGGCCGGAACCTCGCCAGGGCAACGACCCCGCCCCCACCCCGTCACGTAACTCGATCGGGTACATGGCCGGGTCTTGACCAGGGGCTGCGAGACTGGGGCGGTGAGGAAAGCAGCCCCCGCCCCGCGGGTCATCGCCGTCGTCGGTCCCACCGCGGCAGGAAAGTCCGACCTTGGCGTCGCCCTGGCCCGCCGATTCGACGGCGAGGTCGTCAACGCCGACTCCATGCAGCTGTACCGGGGGATGGACATCGGCACCGCCAAGCTGACGACCGAGGAGCGCGGCGGTGTCCCGCACCACCTCCTCGACATCTGGGACATCACCGACACCGCGAACGTGGCCGAATACCAGCGCCTGGCCCGCGTGGAGATCGACAAACTGCTCGCCGAGGGCCGTACGCCCGTCCTCGTCGGCGGCTCCGGCCTGTACGTCCGCGGCGCCCTGGACGTCATGGAGTTCCCCGGCACCGACCCCGAGGTCCGCGCCCGGCTGGAGGACGAGCTCACCCTGCGCGGCTCCGGCGCCCTGCACGCCCGCCTCGCCGCCGCCGACCCGGCCGCCGCCCAGGCCATCCTGCCCAGCAACGGCCGCCGCATCGTGCGCGCGCTGGAGGTCATCGAGATCACCGGACGCCCCTTCACGGCCAATCTGCCCGGCCACGAGTCCGTCTACGACACCGTGCAGATCGGCGTCGACGTCGCCCGGCCGGAGCTCGACGAACGGATCGCGCTGCGCGTGGACCGGATGTGGGAGGACGGCCTGGTCGACGAGGTCCGTGCGCTGGAGGCCCGCGGGCTGCGCGACGGAATCACCGCTTCCAGGGCGCTCGGCTACCAGCAGGTGCTCGCCGCGCTCGCCGGGGAGTGCACCGAGGACGAGGCCAGGGCGGAGACCGTCCGGGCGACCAAGCGGTTCGCCCGCCGCCAGGACTCCTGGTTCCGCCGCGACCCGCGCGTGCACTGGCTCAGCGGAGCCGCCGCCGACCGGGGGGAACTCCCCGGACTCGCGCAGTCGTTGGTCGAACGAGCGGTCACAGCCTGATCACGTGATGGCATCGGGACGCCCCGGGCGCCGGTTGCGGGGCCGGGGGCGTGCCATCATCAAACTCCTGCGGGTGCGGTCACCTGCGGTGAATGGCGGCGCACTGAGTCCGAGTGGGGAGGGCGCGTGGCGATGGAGGCCGGCCCTCGCGACACCGGGCGGGACGACACCCGGCGGGAAGCGGATCCGACGCTTCTCGACGGGACGGACGAGCCCGCAGGCCTCGGGCTGCCCGCGGACCCCGCGCGGCTGACCCCCGACGGCCCGGACGCCCCGGACACCGCCGAGGCCGAAGCGGCCGCCGTCCCCGAGTTCGAGGTCGAGCTGCGCCCGCAGCGCCGCCTGCGCCTGTGGCAGATCGCCCCCATCGCGATGCTCGCCGCCGCCGGCTCCCTGATGTTCGCCTTCCCGCTCGCGTTCGAATTCGGCGACGGCGGAGCCGTGGTCGCCATGCTCGGCTTCCTGATCAGCTGCTGCGCCGGAGGCTGGGGGATGATGGCCGCCCGACGGGTCGGCTACACGTGGCCCGGGCTCCCGGTCCGGGGGAGCGGCCGCCGCCCCGACTGGCGCATGGTCGCTCTGTACGCCGTGATCGCCCTCGCCGTCGTGTCCCTCGCCGTGTACCGGGTCGCCCGGCTCCGCTGACCGGCCCTCCCGCACCGGTCCGCGTACTGGACCGCGCGGCACCGCTGAGCTGCGCCTCGATACCATGGGCGGGTGACGCAGCGCACCCTCTCCTTCCTCAAGGGCCACGGCACCGAGAACGACTTCGTGATCGTCCCGGACCCGGACAACGCCATCGAGCTGCCCGCGTCCGCGGTCGCGAAGCTGTGCGACCGACGGGCCGGGATCGGCGCGGACGGCGTCCTGCACGCCGTCCGGTCCGCCGCCCACCCCGAGGCGGCCCACCTCGCCGGCGAGGCGGAGTGGTTCATGGACTACCGCAACAGCGACGGCTCCATCGCCGAGATGTGCGGCAACGGTGTGCGCGTCTTCGCCCGCTACCTCCAGTACGCCGGCCACGTCGAGCCCGGGGATCTGGCCATCGCCACCCGCGGCGGGATCAAGCGCGTCCACCTGGACAAGACCGGCGACGTCACCGTCTCCATGGGCCGCGCCGAACTCCCCGAGGGCGAGGTCACGGTCAGCGTCGGCTCCCGGAGCTGGCCCGCGCGCAACGTGAACATGGGGAACCCGCACGCCGTGGCCTTCGTTGAAAGCCTCGACGACGCCGGGACCCTGTACACCGCCCCGCCGTTCAGCCCGGCGTCCGCCTACCCGACGGGTGTCAACGTCGAGTTCGTCGTCGACCGCGGCCCCCGCCACGTCGCCATGCGCGTCCACGAGCGCGGTTCCGGCGAGACCCGCTCCTGCGGCACCGGCGCCTGCGCCGTCGCCGTGGCCACCATCCGCCGCGACGGCGTCGACCCGGCCGTCACCGGCGCACCGGTCACGTACACCGTCGACCTCCCGGGCGGAACCCTGCTCATCACCGAACACCCCGACGGGCAGATCGACATGACCGGACCGGCCGTGATCGTGGCCGCGGGCGAGTTCGACGAGGCCTGGCTCACCGAAACGGCCTTCGCGTGAAGCTTCCCTCTAATGGGTGATCCGTTTCACGCTGAGCGAGAGGTGGACTGCGCCACGTGGTGGGGTCGGTAACATCAGGCACCGGCCCTGAGGGCTCACCCCATGCCCGCCACCGCCGGTCGAAGCCGCCGGAGGTGCCCATGAGTGCAGAGGCCACGAACCCCGAAGCACACCCCGAAGCGCGCCCTGAGCTCCGCAGACGGGGCCGGACCAGGCTCGATCTGCGCCGGCTCGGGCGCGCGGCCCTGCTCGGGCCGACGTCCCGGGACCGGCTCCCGGACGCCATCGGCCACGTGGCAGAGGCCCACCGTGCCCACCATCCGGACGCCGATCTGTCCCTTCTGCGAAGGGCGTATCTCCTCGCGGAGACCTCTCACCGGGGTCAGATGCGAAAAAGTGGTGAGCCGTACATCACACATCCGCTCGCCGTCACCCTGATCCTCGCCGAACTCGGCGCCGAGACCACCACCCTGACGGCCTCTCTGCTCCACGACACCGTCGAGGACACCGAGGTGACCCTCGATCAGGTCCGCGCCGAATTCGGCGACGAGGTCTGCTTCATCGTCGACGGCGTCACCAAGGTGGAGAAGATCGACTACGGCGCCGCCGCCGAGCCCGAGACCTTCCGCAAGATGCTCGTCGCCACCGGCAACGACGTCCGCGTCATGTCCATCAAACTCGCCGACCGACTGCACAACATGCGCACCCTCGGCGTGATGCGCCCCGAGAAACAGGCCCGCATCGCCAAGGTCACCCGCGACGTCCTCATCCCGCTCGCCGAACGGCTCGGCGTCCAGGCCCTGAAGACCGAGCTGGAAGACCTCGTCTTCGCGATCCTGCACCCCGAGGAGTACGAGAGCACCCGCGCGCTCATCGCGGCCCACGCCGGGGAACGCGACCCGCTGCCCGGCATCGCCGACTCCGTACGGGCCGTCCTGCGCGACGCCGGCATCGCCGCCGAGGTGCAGGTCAGGCCGCGGCACTTCGTCTCCGTGCACCGGATCGCCCGCACGCGCGGCGAGCTGCGCGGCTCCGACTTCGGCCGGATCCTCGTCCTCGTCGGCGAGAACGCCGACTGTTACGCGGTCCTGGGCGAGCTGCACACCTGCTTCACCCCGGTCGTCTCGGAGTTCAAGGACTTCATCGCCACCCCGAAGTTCAACCTCTACCAGTCGCTGCACACCGCCGTCGCCACACCCGAGGGCTACGTGGCCGAGGTCATCGTGCGGACCCGGCAGATGCACCGCGTCGCCGAGGCCGGCGTGGTGGCGCTCGGCAACCCGTACGCCACCGCGACGCCCGACTCCGCCGCCGACCCCGACGAGGAGCGCGTGGACCCCACGCGGCCCGGCTGGCTGTCCCGCCTGCTCGACTGGCAGCAGTCCGCACCCGACCCCGACACCTTCTGGAGCGTGCTGCGCGCGGAGCTGGCCCAGGACCGGGAGATCACCGTGTTCAGGGCCGACGGGGGCACGCTGGGCCTGCCGGCCGGGGCGAGCTGTATCGACGCCGCCTACGCCCAGCACGGCGAGGCGGCCCACGGCTGTATCGGCGCCCGCGTCAACGGGCGCCTCGCCTCGCTGTCCTCCCCGCTGTCCGACGGGGACACCGTGCAGCTGCTGCTCGCGCAGGACGCCTCCTCGGGCCCGGCCGCCGAATGGCTGGACCACGCGCGGACCCCGGCCGCCCGGATCGCCATCAGCAGCTGGCTCGACTCCCATCCCGACCGGGCGATGTCCACCACCTCCGCCGCGCGGGCGCCGCTGTCGGTGGTCGGCGCCCGGGGCGGCGGGGGCAACGCCGTCGCCGACCTGCCGGACGCCACCGTGCGGCTGGCCGGGTGCTGCACCCCGGTGCCGCCCGACGCCGTCGCCGGCTTCCTGGTCCGCGGCGGGGCCGTCACGGTCCACCGCATCCACTGCGCGGCGGTGGCCCAGATGCGCGCCGTGGGGCGTACCTCCGTCGCCGTGCACTGGCGGGCCACGGCCGACTGCCGGGTCACCCTGCTCGCTGAATCGTTCGGGCGCCCGCACCTGCTGGCCGACCTCACCGAGGCCATCGCCCGCGAGGGGGTCGAAGTGGTCTCCGCGACCGTGGAACCCCCGGTCGAACAGCGGGTCCGGCACACCTACACCCTCCAGCTGCCGGACGCGACCGGGCTGCCCGCACTCATGCGGGCGATGCGGGACGTGCCGGGCGTGTACGACGTCAGCCGGGCGTAGGCCGGGACGGCCCCGTAGGTCCCCGTTCGGGTGGATCCGTCGCGCGCCGTACGCGGCCGTGTGGCGGGCACTGGTAAGCGGTGGTGGATGCAGCTCTCCTCGCCCCGCCTGCGCGCCGCCCTGCTCGCCGCGGCCTCCCTGACCCTCGTCGCCGCCGTACTGCCCCCGCCGAAGCCGCTGGGCATCGGCGACACGCTGTTCCCCGAGCTCGGGAACCCCGGGTACGACGTGCTCTCGTACGACCTGTCCTTCGCGTACAAGGACAACCGGAGCCCGCTCGACGCGGTCACCGTCATCGAAGCCCGCGCGCTGGAGCCGCTGGAGCGGATCAACCTGGACTTCACCCACGGCAAGGTGGCGTCCGCCGAGGTCAACGGGGAGCCGGCCCGGTTCGAAACGGTGGGGGAGGACCTCGTACTGACCCCCGCGCGGGCGGTGGTGGACAACGGGCCCCTGCACATCACCGTCCGGCACACCAGCGATCCGCGCGGACGCGGGGACGGCGGCTGGGTGCCCACCGAGGACGGCCTGGCCATGGCCAACCAGGCGGACGCCGCCCACCGCGTCTTCCCCTGCAACGACCACCCCGCCGACAAGGCGTTCTTCACCTTCCGGATCACCGCCCCGGCCGGGCTCACGGCCGTCGCCAACGGGGTGCAGGCGGTCCCCACCCTGCGCTTCGGCCCCTCGACGACGTGGACGTACCGCACCAAGCACCCCATGGCCACCGAACTGGCCCAGGTGTCCGTCGGCAAGTCCGCGGTCGTGCACGGCACCGGCCCCCACGGGCTGCCGCTGCGCGATGTGGTGCCCGCCGCGGACCGGGAGCGGCTGGACCCCTGGCTGAAGAAGACCGCGGGGCACATCGCGTGGATGGAGGAGCGCGTCGGCCGCTACCCCTTCGAGAACTACGGGGTCCTGATCGCGCGGGCGACGACCGGCTTCGAGCTGGAGACGCAGACCCTCTCGCTCTTCGAGCACAGCCTCTTCGCCGGCGAGGGCTACCCCGAGTGGTACGTGGAGTCCGTGATGGTCCACGAGCTCGCCCACCAGTGGTTCGGCGACAGCGTCACCCCGCTGACCTGGTCCGACCTGTGGCTCAACGAGGGACACGCCACCTGGTACGAGGCCCTGTACGCGGACGGGCTCGGCAAGTACTCCCTGGAGCGGCGCATGCGCGAGGCGTACCAGCGCTCCGACCAGTGGCGAGCGGCGGGCGGCCCGCCGGCCGCCCCGAAGCCCGCCCCGCCCGGCGAGAAGATCGGGCTCTTCCGGCCGGTGGTCTACGACGGCGCCGCGCTGATCCTCTACGCGCTGCGGCAGGAGATCGGCACCGAGGCCTTCGACAGGCTGGAGCGCCGCTGGGTCGCGCAGTACCGGGACGGGGTCGCGGGCACGGCGGACTTCCTACGCATGGCCTCGCAGGAGGCCGGCCGGGACCTCGGGGCCTTCCTGGAGCCGTGGCTGTACGGCAAGACGACCCCGGCGATGCCCGGGCACCCGGAGTGGAGCAGCCCGGCCTCGTCCGCCAAATAAAGCGTGTGACCGGTGAGGAACGGGCATGTCACCATCGACGAGGCCGTTCGGGGAATCCCCCGGCGGTGTGACACGTTGGACGTGACAGTTAACGTGCCACTGCTATTCGAATCGACGTAAGGATCCAATGACCTCCTCTTCTTCCCCTTCCCAGGACGCGCGGGACGCACAGGACGTGCCGGACTCGCAGAGCTTCACCGAGAGCCTTCGGGCCGATGCCCTGATGGAAGAGGACGTCGCCTGGAGCCACGAGATCGACGGAGACCGGGACGGCGAGCAGTTCGAACGCTCCGAGCGCGCGGCCCTGCGCCGCGTGGCCGGCCTCTCCACCGAGCTCGAAGACGTCACCGAGGTCGAGTACCGGCAGCTGCGCCTGGAGCGCGTCGTTCTCGTCGGTGTCTGGACCTCCGGCACGGTGAACGACGCGGAGAACTCCCTCGCGGAGCTCGCCGCCCTCGCCGAGACCGCGGGTGCTCTCGTACTCGACGGTGTGATCCAGCGCCGCGACAAGCCGGACCCGGCCACCTTCATCGGTTCGGGCAAGGCGCGCGAGCTGCGTGACATCGTCATGGAGAGCGGTGCCGACACCGTCGTCTGTGACGGCGAGCTCAGCCCCGGTCAGCTCATCGCCCTCGAAGACGTCGTCAAGGTGAAGGTGGTCGACCGGACCGCCCTCATCCTCGACATCTTCGCCCAGCACGCCAAGTCCCGAGAGGGCAAGGCACAGGTCGCTCTCGCGCAGATGCAGTACATGCTGCCGCGACTGCGCGGCTGGGGTGCCTCGCTGTCCCGCCAGATGGGTGGCGGCGGCGGTGGCGGCATGGCCACCCGAGGCCCCGGTGAGACCAAGATCGAGACCGACCGGCGACGGATCCGCGAGAAGATGGCGAAGATGCGCCGGGAGATCGCGGATATGAAGACCGGCCGCGACATCAAGCGGCAGGAACGGCGCCGCAACAAGGTGCCCTCGGTCGCCATCGCCGGCTACACCAACGCAGGCAAGTCCTCGCTGCTCAACCGCCTCACGGGCGCGGGCGTCCTGGTGGAGAACGCACTGTTCGCCACCCTCGACCCGACCGTGCGCCGGGCCGAGACGCCCAGCGGCCGGATCTACACCCTGGCCGACACGGTCGGCTTCGTCCGGCACCTGCCGCACCACCTCGTCGAGGCGTTCCGCTCCACGATGGAGGAGGTCGGTGACTCCGACCTGATCCTGCACATCGTGGACGGCTCGCACCCGGCGCCGGAGGAGCAGCTGGCGGCGGTGCGCGAGGTCATCCGCGAGGTCGGCGCGGTCAACGTGCCCGAGATCGTGGTGATCAACAAGGCGGACGCCGCGGATCCGCTCGTCCTGCAGCGGCTGCTGCGGATCGAGCGGCACTCGATCGCCGTATCGGCGCGGACGGGGATGGGCATCGAGGAACTCCTCGCGCTCATCGACTCCGAGCTGCCGCGGCCCGAGGTCGAGGTGGAGGCCATGGTGCCGTACACGCGCGGCTCGCTCGTCGCCAAGGCGCACGCCGAGGGCGAGGTGATCTCCGAGGAGCACACCCCGGACGGCACCCTGCTCAAGGCGCGGGTCCACCAGGAGCTCGCGGCGGACCTGGCTCCGTACGCGCTCGCGAAGCAGTAGGCAGACCGGACGGCCGCAGGGTCGGACGGCTTGACGGGCGAGGGCCCCCTGCACACCGTGCAGGGGGCCCTCGCCCGTTCGCGGTCCTGACCTACTTGAACTTGCGGCTGACGGCCTCGAAGACGCCCTTCGCCTCCGGACCCAGCCGGGGTCCGGCCAGCCAGCCCGCCTTGGCCGGTCCGATCGAGGTGTTCGACACCAGCGCCGGCTTGCCGTCGGCGCCCGCCGCGACCCAGCCGCCACCGGAGGAACCGCCGGTCATGGTGCAGCCGATGCGGTACATCGCCGGGTCGGTCGCGTTCAGGGACAGCCGGCCCGGCTTGTCCGTGCACTGGAAGGCCTTCTGGCCGTCGAACGGAGCCGCCGCCGGGTAACCGGTCGCCGTGATGCTCGCGACCTTCGGCACGGCCGGCGCGGCGAACTCCACCGGGAGCGCCGAACCGACGGTCTCCTCCAGGGACTTGCCGCTGCCCTTCTCGGGCGTCACGTGCAGCACCGCGAAGTCGAACGGGGCACCCGCGCCACCGGTCGGACCACCCGTCGCGATCCACTGGTCCGAGGTCTGCGCCCAGTCGCTCCACCAGACGCCGTACGGGGCCACCTGCTCGCGCGGCGCGCCCTTGAGCTGCGCCGACGGCTTGCCCGCGTTGTTGTAGGACGGGACGAACGCGATGTTGCGGTACCAGCCGCCGGACTTGCCCGCGTGCACGCAGTGCCCCGCGGTCCAGACCATGTTCGACTTGCCGGGGTGCGCCGGGTCCTTGACCACGGTCGCGGAG
The DNA here is from genome assembly GCF_055563995.1 of Streptomyces sp. NPDC029164. Lineage (NCBI taxonomy): Bacteria > Bacillati > Actinomycetota > Actinomycetes > Kitasatosporales > Streptomycetaceae > Streptomyces > Streptomyces sp. NPDC029164. Next base: position 27,807 of record NZ_JBVHWW010000008.1, read on the forward strand.
CAGACCATCGAGCCCTCGGGGCCGTCGAAGAAGACCTTGCCGGACTCCGGAACGCTCTGGTGGTAGGGCGTGTTCGCCGGCTTGGCCGCCACCGGGGCGGGAGCGGGGTCGGTGACGCCCTGGTCCTTGCCCGCGTCCGGGTCGACGGCCGGACGCTGCGGCTGCTCGGCGTCGCGCATGCGGTCCGGGTCCCACAGGCCCTCGATGATCGGGTTGACGTAGTCGCCCGCCTCGCGGAGCCAGTCCTCCTTCTTCCAGTTCTTCCACTCACCCCCCTTCCACTTCTCCAGGTCGATACCGTGTTCCTTGAGCTTCTCCTTGAGCTGGTCCGGGATCTTGATCCCGTCCGGGGCCGGGAGGCTCGCCGCCACGGTCGGCTTGGCGTCGCCGCCGGCCTCCTCGTCGCCGGGGCCGCAGGCAGCTGCGGTCAGCGCGAGCGCGGCCGCGCACAGGATCGCGGTGACCGGTCGGTTCGGTCGCATGTCGTTCGTCCCCCTGGTGGTTTCGAGGCGTGGAGTGCAGCCCCCCACTATGCCGCTGCCGCCCAGGACGACACAGCCCGGGGCCGTGGTTCCTGTCGCTCGCCCCCTGCACGCCAAGGATCTTGGGGCCACCCGTGATCCGTCGGCGTCACCGTCGTTGGTACGTACGGGGGATGGGGGAGCAGCGTTGGTGTTCGAGGGGCAATCCGGAAGAGCGTTCAGTTCGGGAGGACCGACACTCGTGGCTTTGACCGAGCCGGCCGCGGCGGCGGCCGCGACACAGATCCCGCCGCAGGAGCCTCAAGTGCCGCCGCAGGGCGGGCGGGTGCAGGGGCGCGGCGGTCGCGGCGGCTCCGTCGCCGCCGACGGAATCCTGCGCAGGCAGGCGCAGCGGGAGTCCGCCGCCCGGACGTATGCGCGCTCCCTGCCCATCGTCCCGGTGCGCGCCCGCGGGCTGACCATCGAGGGCGCCGATGGCAGGCGCTACCTCGACTGCCTCTCCGGTGCCGGCACCCTCGCCCTCGGACACAACCACCCGGTGGTGCTCGAAGCCGTCCGGGGAGTCCTCGACTCCGGGGCCCCGCTGCACGTCCTCGACCTCGCGACCCCGGTCAAAGACGCCTTCACCACCGAACTGTTCACCAACCTGCCGCCGGCGCTGGCCGCCGACGCGCGGATCCAGTTCTGCGGGCCGGCCGGTACGGACGCCGTGGAGGCCGCCCTCAAACTGGTGCGCACCGCCACCGGGCGCTCGGGGCTGCTCGCCTTCACCGGGGCCTACCACGGCATGACCGCAGGGGCACTGGACGCCTCGGGCGGCGCCCCGGACGTACGGGTGACCCGGCTGCCGTACCCGCAGGACTTCCGCTGCCCGTTCGGAGTCGGCGGCGCCGAGGGCGCCGAACTCGCCGCGCGCTGGACGGAGAACCTGCTCGACGACCCCAAGGGCGGGGTGCCCGCCCCGGCCGGACTGATCGTCGAACCCGTGCAGGGCGAGGGCGGGGTCCTCCCCGCCCCGGACGCCTGGCTGCGCCGGATGCGCGAGATCACCGCCACGAGGGGCATCCCGCTGATCGCGGACGAGGTGCAGACGGGCGTCGGCCGCACCGGCGCCTTCTGGGGCGTCGACCACGCCGGGGTGGTGCCCGACGTGATGGTCCTGTCCAAGGCGATCGGTGGCAGCCTGCCGCTCGCCGTGATCGTGTACCGGTCCGGCCTGGACGTCTGGGCCCCCGGGGCCCATGCCGGAACCTTCCGCGGCAACCAGCTGGCCATGGCCGCCGGAACCGCCACGCTCGCCTTCGTACGAGAGAACCGCCTCGCCGAGCGCGCTGCCGTCCTCGGCGAGCGGATGCTGACGGCCCTGCGCGGGCTGGCCGCCGACCACCCCTGCATGGGGGACGTCCGGGGCCGGGGCCTGATGATCGGCGTCGAACTCGTCGATCCCGAGACCGGGGCCGCCGCACCGGCCCTCGCCGCGGCCGTCCGCCAGGAGTGCCTGGACCGCGGCCTGATCGTCGAACTCGGCGGCCGCCACGGCGCCGTAGTCCGCCTGCTCCCCCCGCTGACCGTGACCGACGAGCAGGCCGCGGCGGTCCTGGACCGCCTGGCCGACGCCATCCCGGCCGCCGCCCGCCGCACCCACTGACCCGCACCCCGAGGACCCGCGATGCCAGACCCGCACCAGTCCACCCCGACCCCCCACCAGCCGCTCCCGGCACCGGCTCCGTCGGACACCGCCCCCACCGAGCCGCTGCCCCCCACACCAGCCCCGAGCCCACTGGAGAACCGCCAGCCACGACCGCCCTCGGCAACGTCTCCCGACGCCGCCACCCCGGGCCCGTCCGCGAGCCCGCTGGCCGGCTCGACGGAGAGCCGACAGCCGTGGCCACCCTCAGAGCCGTCTCCCGCCACCCCCGGACGACCAACGAGCCCATCGGCCATCCCCGCCGAGGCCCGCCAGGCGTGTCCGCCCTCGGCAGCATCTCCCGACGCCACCTCGGCCCCGTCCGTGAGCCGGCTGGCCGGCTCGACGGAGACCCGGCAGCCGCCGCCGCCCTCCGCGGTGTCTCCCGACCCCGCCGCCCCGAGCCCGGCAGCGAGCCTGTCGCCCAACCCTGCCGGAGGCCGGCAGCCACGACCGCCCTCCGCGGCATCTCCCGACGCCACTACTCCCGGCCCCACCGTGCGCCCGTCGGCCAGTGCGACCGAGGGCCGGCCCCCGTGGTCGCCCTCGACGGCGTCTCCCGACGCCGCCACACCGAGCCCCGCCGTGAGCCCATCGGCCAGCGCTACCGACGGCCGGCAGCCGTGGGCGGCTTCTGCAGCGTCTCCCGACGTCGCTGCCCCCGGCCGGGCCGTGAGCCCGTCAGGCGGTGCTGCCGAGGGCCGATACCCGTGGTCGCCCTCCGAGGCGTCTCCCGACGCCGTCGCCCCGGGGTCGTCCGTGAGCTCGGCTGACGGAGGGCAGCCGTGGGTGGGTGCGGTGGCGTCTCCCGACGCCGTCGCCACCCCCGGCCCGGTCACGGCGCCTGCCGGTTCCGCCGACGGCGATCCGGCGGCAGTGGCTCCCGCCGTCCCGCTGGGTGCCGAAGGCGAGCAGGCGGCCGGGGCCGGCAGACCGGACGGGGCCGCCGCCGACCCGGATGCCGGGCCCCGTCCCGGTGCGTCGGACCAGGCCGGCGGGGGCGGTTCGGGGCACCCGGGCGAGGGTTCGGCAGGCACTCCCGCTGCCCCACGCGAGGCTGAGGGAGGGCCGCTCCCCGCGGCGGCCGCCGGGGCGACGGCCACCGTGCCCCGGCAGAAGGACGGCACCCCCAGAGCCCGTTCCGGCTGGGCAGGCCCCATCTGGCCGGAGCCGGCCGCGCTGCCCGACCTGCTGAACCACCCGGACCCGGCCCTCGCCGCCGAGGCCGCGGGGGTGGAGAACCTGCTCCGGTGCTGGGTCCGCGAATCCGGGATCGGCCGCCCCGACGGCCCCGCCGGAACCCCTCTCCGCATCCCCCTCCCCGCCTCGGGCACCGCCGCGCTCGTCGCCGTCCGCTACTGGTCCCAGACCGGCTGGCACCGATTCGGCCCGGCCCGGCTCGAAGGCGCCCCCGCCGGCGCACCCTGCCTGGACGCCGTCACCTTCGCCTCCCTCATCGCCCGTGAGGGCACCGGCGGCGGCCGCGGCAGCGCCGACCTCGTGGGCCGGGTCGCCGACTCGGTGCGCCGTACCACCGAGTTCATCGCCGACCGACGCGAACGCCCCACCGCCCCGGCCCCCGTGGGCGGGGACCGCTTCCTCACCGCCGAACAGTCCCTCCTCCTCGGTCACCCCCTCCAGCCCGACCCGAAGAGCCGCGAAGGACTCTCCGAGGCCGAGGCACGTCAGTACTCACCCGAACTCCACGGCTCCTTCCCCCTGCACTGGTTCGCGGTCGACACCTCCGTCCTCGCCACCGAATCCGCCTGGACCGAGCGCGGCCGCCCCGTGTCCGCGCCCCAGCTCCTCGGCCGACTCGCCCCCGGGCTCCCGCTGCCCGACGGTGCCACCCCCCTTCCCCTGCACCCCTGGCAGGCCCGCGACCTGCTCCAGCGCCCCGCCGTCACCGCCCTCCGCGACGCAGGACTTCTGCACGACCTGGGCCCGCACGGCGAGCCCTGGTACCCCACCTCCTCCGTCCGCACCGTCCACCGACCCGGCGACCCCGCGATGCTCAAGCTCTCCCTGGGCCTGCGCATCACCAACTCCCGCCGCGAGAACCTCCGCAAGGAACTGCACCGAGGCGTCGAGGTCCACCGGCTGCTCCGCACCGGCCTCGCCGAGCAGTGGCAGGCGGGCCACCCCGGCTTCGACATCGTCCGCGACCCCGCCTGGGTCGCCGTCGACGCCCCGGACGGAACTCCAGTTGCCGGACTCGACGCCCTACTGCGCCACAACCCCTTCCGCTCGGGCGACGACGCCGTCTGCATCGCCGCACTGACCTCTCCCCGCCCATGGCCCGGCCGGCCCACCATGAGCTCCCGCCTCGCCGAACTCGTCTCGCGCCTCGCCGCCGCCACCGGACGCAGCACGTCCGCCGTCGCCGCCGAGTGGTTCCTGAGGTACCTCGACCACGTGGTGCTGCCGGTCCTCGCCTTCGACGCGCTCGCCGGCATCGCCCTCGAAGCGCACCAGCAGAACACCCTGGTCCTCCTCGACGCGGCCGGCTGGCCGGCCGGCGGCCGCTACCGCGACAACCAGGGCTACTACTTCCGCGCATCCCGCCGCGCGGAACTGGAGCAGCGGCTACCCGGCATCGGCAGCGCCAGCGACACCTTCGTCTCCGACGCCGTCACCGACGAACGCTTCGCCTACTACCTCGGCATCAACAACGTGCTCGGACTCATCGGCGCCTTCGGATCCCAGCGGCTCGCCGACGAGCGCGTGCTCCTCGCCGCCTTCCGCCGCTTCCTCGCCAAGGCCGCGGGCCTCGGCCCGCTCCCCACACGGCTGCTCGACTCGCCCACCCTGCGCTGCAAGGCGAATCTGCTCACCCGCCTGGGAGGTCTCGACGAGCTGGTCGGCCCCGTCGACACCCAGTCCGTCTACGTCACCATCACCAACCCCCTTCACGATTGACGCGTCGGCACCGACGCGGAGAAGAGCCCCCGATGCGCTCCACCGACACACCCGCCCACTCCGCCGGATCCGCCACCGACGCCCACGGCGCCATCGAGGTGGTGGAGCACACCGTCGAACCACGGCTCCATTCCGGCCTGTTGCCCCTGCTCGCCGAAGCCGACCTGCTCGACTCACCGGCCATCTGGGGCAGCGCCGCCACACCCGCCGGAGCCTTCCGCCTCGAACCCGTACGGCCGGGCCGGGACCTGGAGCTCCTCACCGGCTGGATGAACGATCCCGAGGTGGCCGCCTATTGGGAACTCGCCGGCCCCGCCGCGGTCACCGCCGCCCACCTGCGGGCCCAGCTCGACGGCGACGGCCGCAGCATCCCCTGCCTCGGCCTCCTCGACGGCACGCCGATGAGCTACTGGGAGATCTACCGGGCCGACCTCGACCCGCTCGCCCGCCACTACCCGGCGCGCCCCCACGACACCGGTATCCACCTGCTCATCGGAGACGGCACGAACCGCGGCCGCGGCCTGGGAACAACCCTGCTGCGCGCCGTCGCCGACATGGTCCTCGGCAACCGCCCCCGCTGCACTCGTGTGATCGCGGAACCCGACATCCGCAACACCCCCTCCGTATCTGCCTTCCTGAGCTCCGGTTTCCGCTGCTCCGCGGAAATCGACCTTCCCGAGAAGCGTGCCGCCCTGATGATCCGGGAGCGGGCGCTGCGCAATCTCCTCTGAGTGCCGCCCCGCAAGCCCTGACCGTCGTCGCCGCTTCGCACCTCTCCCTTAGAAAACTCTGCGTCGCGCAGCAAAGTTCCCGATCTTCGAGGAGTCCCGTGCCGAATTTCCACGCAGCCCCCGACGCGGCGGAACCCACCGTGCCCCCGTCGCCCCAGCACCCCTGCACACCGCCCGAACTCAACCGCTCGACCTGGGACTTCGCCGCCCGCCGGATGCTCGCCAAGATGCTCGCCGAATTCGCCTACGAGGAGATCATCAGCCCCGTCCCCGCCCCGGCGGCCGCCGGCGACGCATGGACCCTGACCCTCGACGACGGCAGCAGCCTCGGCTTCCGGGCCCGCCGCCGCTCATACGGCAGCTGGCACGTAGCCCCCGACACCATCACCCTCACCCCTCCGCCGGCCTCCCCCCAGGCACCGACCCCGGCCGGGAACCCGACCCCGGCCGGGAACCCGACCCCGGCCGGGAACCCGACCCCGGCCGGGAACCCGACCCCGGCCGGGAACCCGACCGCCTTCGGGGACCCGTACGCCTTTCTCATCCGCGCCCGCACCCTCCTCGGGGTCGACGGCCCCACCCTCGGCCACCTCGTCCGCGAGCTCAGCGCCACCCTCGCCGCCGACGCCCGGATCGACCACACCGCCCTCACCGCCGACATCCTCGCCGACCTCGACTACGCGGCCCTCGAAGGGCACCAGACCGGCCACCCCTGGCTCGTCCTCAACAAGGGCCGTATCGGACTCTCCGCCTCCGACACCGCCGCCTGGGCCCCCGAGGCCCGCACCCGCCAGCGCCTGCCCTGGCTCGCCGCCCACACCTCGCTCGCCGCCTACCGCGGCACCGCCGGACTGGAGGACCCCGCCCGCCTCTACTCCGCCGAGCTCGACCCCGTCACCCGCGCCGCCTTCGACCAGACCCTGCGCGACCGCGGCCTCGACCCGCTCCACTACCTCTACCTACCGCTCCACCCCTGGCAGTGGGACGAGGTCGTCCTCCCTCTCTTCGCCCCGGCGCTCGCCTCCGGCACCCTCGTACCGCTCCCGGCCGATCCCGACCTGCGCCTGCCCCAGCAGTCGATCCGCACCTTCCTCAACCTCAGCCGCCCCGACCGGCACAGCGTCAAACTCCCGCTCTCCGTCTTCAACACCATGGTCTGGCGCGGCCTGCCCTCCGACCTCGCCCTCGCCGCACCCGCCGTCACCGCCTGGATCCACTCCCTCCGCGACACCGACCCCTTCCTGCGTGACGAGTGCCAGGTCGTCCTCCTCGGCGAAGTCGCCTCCGTCACCGTCCGACACCCCGTCTACGAAGAGCTCCCCGAGGTCCCGTACCAGTACAAGGAGCTCCTCGGCGCGATCTGGCGCGAGCCCCTCACCGGCCTCCTCGCCCCCGGCGAGCGCGCCCGCACCCTCGCCTCCCTCCTCCACACCGACCCGCGCGGCCGGTCCTTCACCGCCGAGCTCGTGGCCCGCTCCGGGCTCACCCCCACCGTCTGGCTGCAGCGCCTCTTCGCCGCCCTCCTGCCCCCGCTGCTGCACTTCCTCTACCGCTACGGCACCGTCTTCTCCCCGCACGGCGAGAACGCGATCGTGATCTTCGACGAGCACGACGTCCCGGTCCGGCTCGGGGTCAAGGACTTCGTGGACGACATCAACATCACCGACGAGCCGCTGCCCGAGCTGGCCTCCCTGCCCGACGAGGTCCGGACGGCCCTGCTCACCGAGCCCGCCGACTTCCTGCCCCAGTTCATCCACTCCGGGCTGTTCGTCGGCGTCTTCCGCTACCTCTCGGCCCTGTGCGAGGACCGCCTCGGCGTCCCGGAGGACGAGTTCTGGTCCCTCGTACGGGCGGAGATCCTGCGCCACCAGGCCCGTTTCCCGGAACTCAAGGACCGCTACGAGCTCTTCGACCTGCTCGGCGAGCGCATCGGCCGGCTCTGCCTCAACCGGAACCGGCTCTACGAGGACGGCTACCGCGACCGCCCCGACCGCCCGCACGCCGTGCAGCACGGCACCGTGCCCAACCCCTTGTACCGGCCATGATTCCTCGTCGGTGCGCTCGCTGTCGGTGGGGCCCCGTAGGGTTGGCAGTGCTATGACGAAGCCCTCCCTCCCCGACCTGCTGCACGCCGCCGTCTCCGCCGTCGGCGGCACGGAGCGCCCCGGCCAGGTGGCCATGGCCGAAGCCGTCGCCGAAGCGATCGACGACAACTCCCACCGGCTCATCCAGGCCGGTACCGGCACCGGCAAGTCCCTCGGCTACCTGGTGCCGGCCCTCGCCCACGGCGAGCGCGTGGTCGTGGCCACCGCGACCCTCGCCCTCCAGCGGCAGCTCGTCGAGCGCGACCTGCCCCGGACGGTGGAGGCACTGCATCCGCAGCTGCGCCGCCGCCCGCAGTTCGCCATGCTCAAGGGCCGGTCCAACTATCTGTGCCTGCACCGCCTGCACGAGGGCGCTCCGCAGGACGAGGAGGAGGGCCTCTTCGACCAGTTCGAGGCGGCCACCCCCACCAGCAAGCTCGGCAAGGACCTGCTGCGCCTGCGCGACTGGGCGGACGAGACGGAGACCGGCGACCGCGACGACCTCACCCCGGGCGTCTCGGACAAGGCCTGGTCGCAGATCTCGGTCTCCTCGCGCGAATGCCTGGGCGCGACGAAGTGCGCGTACGGAGCCGAGTGCTTCGCGGAGGCCGCCCGTGAGCGGGCCAAGCTCGCGGACGTGGTCGTCACCAACCACGCGCTGCTCGCCATCGACGCCATCGAAGGCGCCCCGGTGCTGCCGCAGCACGAGGTACTGATCGTCGACGAGGCGCACGAGCTGGTCTCCCGGGTCACCGGTGTCGCCACCGGCGAGCTCACCCCAGGGCAGGTCAACCGGGCCGTGAAGCGTGCGGCCAAGCTGGTCGACGAGAAGACCGCGGACGCCCTGCAGACCGCGTCCGAGTCCTTCGAGCGGGTCATGGAGCTGGCGCTCCCGGGCCGCCTGGAGGAGATCCCCGAAGACCTCGGCTACGCGCTGATGTCCCTGCGCGATGCCGCGCGCAACGTGATCTCCGGGATCGGCGCGACCCGCGACAAGTCCGTCCACGACGAGGACGCGGTCCGCAAGCAGGCCCTGGCCGCGGTGGAGAGCATCCACGGAGTGGCGGAGCGGATCACCACCGGCTCCGAGTACGACGTCGTCTGGTACGAGCGCCACGACCGCTTCGGCGCCACCCTCCGGGTCGCCCCGCTGTCGGTGTCCGGCCTGCTGCGGGAGAAGCTGTTCGAGGACCGCTCGGTGGTCCTGACCTCGGCCACCCTCAAGCTGGGCGGCGACTTCAACGGCGTCGCGGCCTCCCTGGGCCTGTCTCCCGAGGGGGTCGAGGGGGACGACGTCCCCGCCTGGCGGGGCCTCGACGTCGGCTCGCCCTTCGACTACCCGAAGCAGGGCATCCTCTACGTCGCCAAGCACCTGGCCACGCCGGGCCGCGAGGGGACCCGCGGCGACATGATGGACGAGCTCGCCGAGCTGATCGAGGCGGCCGGCGGCCGTACCCTCGGCCTCTTCTCCTCCATGCGCGGCGCCAAGGCGGCCGCCGAGGAGCTGCGCGGCCGGCTCGACCACCCGATCCTGCTCCAGGGCGAGGAGACGCTCGGCGAGCTGATCAAGGCCTTCGCCGCGGACCCGAAGACCTGCCTGTTCGGGACCCTGTCGCTCTGGCAGGGCGTTGACGTGCCGGGCCCCAGCTGCCAGCTCGTGGTCATGGACCGGATCCCCTTCCCGCGTCCTGACGACCCTCTGATGAGCGCCCGCCAGAAGTCGGTGGAGGAGCACGGGGGCAACGGCTTCATGGCCGTCGCGGCCACGCATGCCGCCCTGCTGATGGCGCAGGGCGCGGGTCGTCTCGTACGGGCCACGGGAGACCGGGGCGTCGTCGCGGTGCTCGACCCCCGGCTGGCCACGGCCCGGTACGGGAGCTTCCTGCGGGCCACGCTGCCGGACTTCTGGTACACCACGGACCGCAACCAGGTCCGCCGCTCCCTCGCCGCGATCGACGCGACGGCCGAGGCGGACGGCAAGTAGCAGGCGAGAGCCCCCGGGACCGGCGCAGTGGATCCCGGGGGCCGGATGGAGGCGGCGGGCGTCAGACCCGGCGCAGTACCGCGACGACCTTGCCGAGGATGGTCGCGTCGTCGCCGGGGATCGGCTGGTAGGCGGCGTTGTGCGGGAGGAGCCAGACATGCCCATCCTCGCGCTTGAAGCGCTTGACGGTGGCCTCGCCGTCGAGCATCGCCGCGACGATGTCGCCGTTCTCGGCGACGGGCTGGCGACGGACCGTGACCCAGTCACCGTCACAGATGGCGGCCTCGATCATCGAGTCGCCGACGACCTTCAGGACGAAGAGCTCGCCGTCGCCGACGAGCTGGCGGGGGAGCGGGAACACGTCCTCGACCGACTCCTCGGCGAGGATCGGGCCGCCGGCCGCGATCCGGCCGACCAGGGGAACGTAGGAGGCGGCGGGCTTGCCGGTGGTGTCCGTGGGCTGCGAGCTGGGCTGGTCGGATCCGCGCACCTCGTAGGCGCGGGGGCGGTGCGGGTCGCGGCGCAGGAAGCCCTTCCGCTCCAGGGCCATCAGCTGGTGGGCGACCGACGACGTGCTGGACAGGCCGACCGCCTGGCCGATCTCCCGCATGGACGGCGGGTAACCCCGGCGCTGCACGGAGTCGCGAATGACCTCGATGACCCTCCGCTGCCGGTCCGTGAGTCCGGAGCTGTCGGCGCGGATGCCTGGAGGTCGACCTGGCAGCGAGCGTGCGGGGCGTACTACGGGCTCCGCATCCGGGTTCAGGTTTGCGTCGTTCATGGCATGCACCGGCTCGAGTCGGCTCTGGGAGCGGTTCTGGGCAGTGATGGTGGCACTGTCTGCGGTGGTGGTCACGTCGGCCCCTCTCGAAATGTTCTCCCTAGCTGGACAACGGTAGTAGCTTTCGAAAGGTTGCGCCAAACACACGTTCGAGTGAAAAAACGCGGATCGTCCGGCGTGGGCGTATCAAGGGGTGTATGGACGATCGGTCCACCGAACGCTGGTTCGATCCGACGTCCGTTGCTTACGGTACCCTTCCCGGTCGGATCGCCGCCGTCCGGGCCTGTGTCCAGTGTGGCATCGAGGGGCCTCGTGACCGCCTGACGGACACCGCGACACGCACAGCCACGAAAATCCACTCCAACCCAAGATCTAGTGGTTGGATGAGCGCTGCCGCCCAGAAGTAGTGGTCCTGGAGTCTGCTGAGGCTCCTGGGATCGCATATGCTGGGGGCTGCTCCACGAGCCCCCGGCAGAGCTTGTCTCCGCCGTTGAGGGGCATGTGGGGTGATTCTGTCGTGCCAAGAGGGAGGGTAAGGGAACCGTGCACTGCCCCTTCTGCAGGCACCCCGACAGTCGTGTCGTCGACAGCCGCACCACGGACGACGGCACGTCGATCCGCAGGCGCCGTCAGTGCCCCGACTGCTCCCGTCGCTTCACGACGGTGGAGACGGCCTCGCTGATGGTGATCAAGCGCAGCGGGGTGACGGAACCCTTCAGCCGTACCAAGGTCATCTCCGGCGTGCGCAAGGCGTGCCAGGGGCGACCGGTCACCGAGGACGCCCTCGCCAAGCTCGGCCAGCGGGTCGAGGAGGCGGTGCGCGCCACCGGGAGTGCCGAGCTGACCACCCATGACGTGGGTCTGGCCATTCTCGGCCCGTTGCAGGAGCTCGACCTGGTCGCCTACCTGCGCTTCGCGTCCGTCTACAAAGCGTTCGACACCCTTGAAGACTTCGAGACCGCGATCGCGGAACTGCGCGAGCCGCGGCCTCACCCCCACGAGTGCGAGCCCGGAGGGACCGCTTCGGTCCCCGTGCCCGCCTCCGCCTCCGGCTGACCGGACGGCCCGCGCCGCGATGCGCACGCACCGTGACGCGGCCGCTCGGCCCGGAGGTCCTCCCGGCGGGAGCCGGGGGAGAAAAACGTAGAAACAGACACACAGCACCGTGCCGCGGAATAGCGCTGGCACTTTAGGGCGTTTTTGCCCGCATATGGGAGGAAGCGGCATGACAGAGACGGCGAGCGGCTCGGCACGTGGTTCCCGCGCCAAGGGGACCAAGGCTGCCAAGGGCGGCCTGCGTATCGAGCGCATCCACACCACCCCGGGCGTGCACCCCTACGACGAGGTGAGCTGGGAGCGCCGTGACGTCGTCATGACCAACTGGCGCGACGGCTCGGTCAACTTCGAGCAGCGTGGCGTCGAGTTCCCCGACTTCTGGTCGGTGAACGCGGTCAACATCGTCACCAGCAAGTACTTCCGCGGCGCGGTCGGCACCCCGCAGCGCGAGACCGGCCTGAAGCAGCTGATCGACCGGATCGTGAAGACGTACACGAAGGCCGGCGAGGACTTCGACTACTTCGCGTCGCCAGCCGACGTGGAGATCTTCGAGCACGAGCTGACCTACGCCCTCCTGCACCAGATCTTCAGCTTCAACTCTCCGGTGTGGTTCAACGTCGGGACGGCCCAGCCGCAGCAGGTCTCCGCCTGCTTCATCCTGTCCGTCGACGACTCCATGGAGTCGATCCTCGACTGGTACAAGGAAGAAGGCATGATCTTCAAGGGCGGCTCCGGCGCCGGCCTGAACCTCTCCCGCATCCGCTCCTCCAAGGAGCTCCTCTCCTCCGGCGGCAACGCCTCCGGTCCGGTCTCCTTCATGCGCGGCGCCGACGCGTCCGCAGGAACGATCAAGTCGGGCGGTGCCACCCGCCGCGCGGCCAAGATGGTCGTCCTGGACGTGGACCACCCGGACGTCGAGGCCTTCATCGAGACCAAGGTGAAGGAAGAGGAGAAGATCCGCGCCCTGCGCGACGCGGGCTTCGACATGGACCTGGGCGGCGACGACATCACGTCCGTCCAGTACCAGAACGCCAACAACTCCGTCCGCGTGAACGACGAGTTCATGACGGCCGTCGAGAACGGCACCGAGTTCGCCCTGCGCGCCCGCATGACCGGCGAGGTCATCGAGAAGGTCGACGCCAAGGCGCTCTTCCGCAAGCTCGCCGAGGCCGCGTGGGCCTGCGCCGACCCGGGCATCCAGTACGACGGTGTGATCAACAACTGGCACACCTGCCCCGAGTCCGGCCGCATCACCGCGTCCAACCCCTGCAGCGAGTACATGCACCTGGACAACACGTCCTGCAACCTCGCCTCGCTCAACCTGATGAAGTTCCTCAACGACGACGGCAAGGGCAACCAGTCGTTCGACGCCGAGCGCTTCGCCAAGGTCGTGGAGCTCGTCATCACCGCGATGGACATCTCCATCTGTTTCGCGGACTTCCCGACGCAGAAGATCGGCGAGAACACCCGCGCCTTCCGCCAGCTGGGCATCGGCTACGCCAACCTCGGCGCCCTGCTGATGGCCACCGGCCACGCGTACGACTCGGACGGCGGCCGCACCCTCGCCGCCTCGATCACCTCGCTGATGACCGGTACGGCGTACAAGCGTTCCGCCGAGCTGGCCGCGATCGTCGGCCCGTACGACGGCTACGCCCGCAACGCCGACGCCCACAAGCGCGTCATGAAGCAGCACGCCGACGCCAACGCCGTCGCGCCGCGCACCGAGGACCTCGACAACGTCATCTGGGCCGCGGCCACCGAGGCCTGGCAGGACGTCCTGCGCCTCGGCGAGAAGAACGGCTTCCGCAACTCCCAGGCCTCCGTCCTCGCGCCCACCGGCACCATCGGTCTCGCGATGTCCTGCGACACCACCGGTGTCGAGCCGGACCTGGCCCTGGTCAAGTTCAAGAAGCTCGTCGGCGGCGGCTCGATGCAGATCGTCAACGGCACCGTCCCGCAGGCCCTGCGCCGCCTGGGTTACCAGGAGGAGCAGATCGAGGCGATCGTCTCCCACATCGCCGAGCACGGCGTGGTCGTCGACGCCCCGGGCCTGAAGACCGAGCACTACTCGGTGTTCGACTGCGCCATGGGCGAGCGTTCCATCTCCGCGATGGGCCACGTCCGCATGATGGCCGCGATCCAGCCCTGGATCTCCGGCGCGATCTCGAAGACGGTCAACATGCCGGAGACGGCGACCGTCGAAGAGATCGAGGAGATCTACTTCGAGGCGTGGAAGATGGGCGTCAAGGCGCTCGCGATCTACCGCGACAACTGCAAGGTCGGCCAGCCCCTCTCCGCGAAGAAGAAGGAAGAGGAGAAGGAGGAGGTCACCGCCAAGGCGGAGGAGACCATCCGCGCGACCGTTGAGAAGGTCATCGAGTACCGCCCCGTCCGCAAGCGCCTCCCGAAGGGCCGCCCGGGCATCACCACCTCCTTCACGGTCGGTGGCGCCGAGGGCTACATGACGGCGAACTCCTACCCGGACGACGGTCTCGGCGAGGTCTTCCTGAAGATGTCCAAGCAGGGCTCGACCCTCGCGGGCATGATGGACGCCTTCTCGATCGCCGTCTCGGTCGGTCTGCAGTACGGCGTGCCGCTGGAGACCTACGTATCGAAGTTCACCAACATGCGCTTCGAGCCGGCCGGCATGACGGACGACCCGGACGTGCGGATGGCGCAGTCGATCGTCGACTACATCTTCCGTCGCCTGGCGCTCGACTTCCTGCCGTTCGAGACCCGCTCGGCCCTCGGCATCCACACCGCAGACGAGCGTCAGCGCCACCTCGACACGGGCTCCTATGAGCCCCTCGAGGACGAGCTGGACACCGAGTCGCTGACCCAGTCCGTCCCGCTGGCCGCGGTGCCGTCGGCGCCGAAGCCGGCGACCGTCCCGGTCCCGGCTCCGAAGACGGCGCACAGCAACGCCGAACTGGTCGAGATGCAGCTCGGCGTCTCCGCCGACGCACCGCTCTGCTTCTCCTGCGGTACGAAGATGCAGCGCGCCGGCTCCTGCTACATCTGCGAGGGCTGCGGCTCCACCAGCGGCTGCAGCTGACACCGGGCGTAGCCCGGACGGGTAGCTGACCAGCGGCTCACCGCTCACGAAGGGGACCGGCCTCAGGCCGGTCCCCTTCGTCGTGCGCCCGTACGGTGAGCCGGGACGAGGGTCGCTTTTTCGTTGGTTCCGCCAAGTACGACGGTCTGTCAGGTTGGGAGAGACTGCCCGCCAGAGGCCAAGGCGCACCCCGGGACAGGGGCGTCCCGCGGCCGAGGAGCCGATGAGCCATGGGGGAGAACTGTGAGCACGCAGCAGTACGACGAGATCGGTGAAGCGTACGAAGGCTTCAAGTCCCTGCCGCTGGAGCAGTACGTGGTGGTGCCGGGCTTCCTTGCCCTGGTCGGGGACGTACGGGGCAAGTCGCTCCTCGACCTGGCCTGCGGCACCGGTTTCTACAGCAGGGAGTTCAGGCGGCGCGGAGCCTCGGAGGTGCTCGGAATCGACATCTCCGGTGAGATGGTCGCCGTGGCGCAGCAGTTGGAGGAGCGCGATCCGCTGGGGGTGCGCTACGAGGTGGGTGACGTGGCCGAACTGCGGCCCCTCGGGCAGGCTTTCGACGTCGTCCTGGGAGTCCAGCTGCTCAACTACGCGCACGACATCGCCACCACCGAGCGGATGTGCCGCAACGTGCACCGGAGCCTCAAGCCCGGCGGCGAGTTCTTCCTGCTCAACCAGTCGCCCGACTTCCGCTTCGACGGGCCCACCCCGGAAAGGTACGGCTTCCGCAGCGTGCTCACCGGGGAAGAGGGCGAGACCGGGCCGCAGGTCCGCACCACGGCGCTGCTCGACCCGCCGGTCTCGTTCGTCGCCAACCTTCCGCGCCGCGAGGTCTACGAGAAGTGCCTGCCCGCGGCCGGGTTCAGCGAGCTGACCTGGGTCCCGCTGGAGGTGTCCGACGGGGCGGTGCGCGAGTTCGGTGAGGAGTTCTGGGCGGACTTCCGGGCCAATCCGCCGCTGGAGATGCTGCGCTGCCGCGCCTGACGGCCGACCGGGGATCCGGCTGACGTCGTGAACCGCCGAGGCGGGCAGGTCTTCCCGGAGACCTGCCCGCCTCCGCCGGGCTCAGTGGGGGATGCTGCGGGTCGGGCGGGTGACGAGGTCCTCGCGGAATTCCGCGATCCGGGAATGGACCTGCCGGATCAGGTGGGTGTCCTCGATGCGGTCCAGGTAGAGGCAGTGCGCGGCCAGTCCCGGCAGGTCGAAGGCGAAGCACAGCGACATCAGCGGGTTCACGAAGAGCTCGCTGCCCTGGGTGCGGGTGGTGAACTGCACGTCGCCGAAGGAGCCCCGGACGGCCGCCGCGATCGATCCGTTGACGATGCTGGGGCGCTCGGGGTTGTGCTCCTGGGCATGGGCCACCGCGTCCAGGAAGAGCGCGCCCTCACGGGTGGCGCGCGGGACGGAGAACGCGCCGAGGTACGCTCCCGCGCGCTCCAGCGCCGCGATGTTCTCCAGCACCAGGGCGTGGCTCACCCCGTGGTACGCGTCCACGCCGAAGCCGACCGACACGACGAGGCGCTCCGGTATCTCGTCCAGCGCGGCCAGCGCCGCCACGCTGGTCAGGTCCTCCTCGGGGGTGCCGAGGCCGGCTTCGTCGCCCCGCATCAGAATGTCCGTACCGCCGTCGACCAGGACGATCGCGTCGATGCGGTGGAGGTCGATCAGCTCGCGGTAGGCGGCGCGCAGCGGCTGCACGCCGGTCTGCGGGAAGGCGTACACGCGCGCCGGGTAGCCGTGCAGCCGGAGCCACTGGGCCAGCGTCCGCTCGGGGAAGTACGCCTGGTGCGGCGCGGAGTCGGGGGTGATGACGGCGAGGTCGGGGGCGGCCCACTCCTCGACGGGCAGTCCGGCGAGGGAGCTGAAGGAAAGGTTCGCCAGGTGGACCTCCTTGCCCTGGTGCAGGAGGGAGAGGGCGATGGGGAGCCCGGCGTAGATGTCGAAGCCGCCGCCCGCGCCGGCGACCAGGACGCGTTCGGAGTCGGCGAGGCGGGCGAAGAGCGGGTTGGTGTGCAGGGCCGTCATGGCGATCATTGTGCGGGGTTCGGCGAACGGACGCCCCGGGATTTACGGCGGTGCGATACCGCGGACACGGACACGGACACGGACACGGGGACGGGGAAGCGGGGAGTCATGTGGAGCGGTGAAGAGCTGGACCTGGACGCGTACCTGGCGAGGATCGGACTTCAGGAGAACGCGGCGGACGGCCGGGAACTCCGGCCGGACCTCGCCACGTTGTACGCAGTGCACAGGGCCCACACCACGGCCATCCCCTTCGAGAGCCTGGACGTCCTGCTCGGCCGCCCCGTCGCGCTGGACGTCAAGTCGATCGAGGACAAGCTCGTGCACGCCGGCCGCGGCGGCTACTGCTACGAGCAGAACTCCCTGCTGGCCGCTGCCCTGGAGCGGCTCGGCTTCGAGGTCTCCGGGCGCGGTGCCCGCAACCGCACCCGCGGGGACTCCCTGATGCCCGTGACGCACGCCGTCCTCGTCGTCACGGTCGAGGGGGAACCGTGGCTGTGCGACGTGGGGTTCGGCCACCAGGGCCCCCGTGAGCCGGTCCCGCTGGGGCGCCCCGGCGTCGCGGCGGAGCAGGGGGAGTGGACGTACCGCGTCCGCGAGGAGGAGGACGGCATCCTCGTGCTGTGCCTCCTGCGCGGCGGCACCTGGCGGGACCTGTACGCCTTCTCCCCGCAGCGCTACCACCCCGTCGACTACGTCCTGCTCAACCACTACAGCTCCGGTCACCCCCGCTCCTCCTTCGTGGGGCGGCTCGTCGTCCACCACCCGGGGGACGCCGTCCGCAAGGCGCTCGTCGGGCGGGAGTTCACCCTGCTGTACCCCGACGGGCGGACCGAACGGCGGGACGTCGGCCCGGACGAGCTGCTCGCCGTACTCGACCATGAGTTCGGGCTTCGCCTGCCCGAGCGGGATGCGGCGGAACTGGTGCGGATCCACCGCGCCGAGGACTGACCCGGGCCGCGCCGGGCCCGTACGATGGCGCAGTGCTGGTCAAGTGGATTCGCTGCACGGTGACGGACCGACGCGGGTTCGAGCGCGGGCAGCGAAAATGGGCGGGGCTGCCGGGCGAGCCGGGCTTCCGGGGGCAGGGCGGCGGCTGGAGCCGGGGCCGGCAGGGGGTCGCGCATGTCTTCGCGTTCTGGGAGAGCCGATCCTTCTACGACTCCTTCATGGCCCGCTCGCACGACCGGCTGGCCGCCGCGCAGAACGGCACCTACACCGATCTGAGGGTCACCCTCTTCGATCACCGCTTCGACGTGAAGACCGGCTTCGAGCCGCGCTTCACCGACGCCGACGTGGTACGGGTCGCGCACACCCGCGTCCGTGAGGGGCGGGTCGACCACTTCGCCCTCATGCAGGAGAAGGTATGGAATCCGGCCATGGCGGGCTCGCCCGGCATGATCCGCGGCCTCTTCGGGGAGGCCCCGGGGCGGGAGTTCCTGGTGCTGTCGATGTGGCACGCCGCCGCCGAGCACGGCAAGTACCGGCAGGAGCGGGTCGAGCGCCTCTCCCTGCGCGCCCAGATCCAGGCCGATGTCGAGGCGCTCACCGGTGACGTCGTCGACCTCGAACCGTCCTGGACGGTATGACCGTACGACTGCCCGCCAGGCCGATCGGCGTGCCCGGTGCGCTGGTCGGCCGATGGCCGAATAGGGTCGTGGGATGGCTCGACCACGGCGCATCGTCCTTGTCCGGCACGGGGAATCGGAGGGGAACGCCGACGACTCGGTGTACGAACGCGAGCCCGACCATGCCCTGCGGCTGACCCGGAACGGGCGCGAGCAGGCGGCGGCGGCCGGGCTGCGGCTGCGCGAGCTCTTCGGCGAGGAGACGATCAGCGCGTACGTCTCCCCCTACCGCCGGACCCTGCAGACCTTCCGCGAACTGCGGCTGGACCCGACGCGGGTCCGGATGCGCGAGGAGCCGAGACTGCGCGAGCAGGACTGGGGGAACTGGCAGGACCGGGCCGACGTACGGCTGCAGAAGGCGTACCGGGACGCGTACGGGCACTTCTTCTACCGGTTCGCGCAGGGCGAGTCCGGGGCCGACGTGTACGACAGGGTCGGGTCCTTCCTGGAAAGCCTCTACCGCAGCTTCGAGGCCCCGGACCACCCCGAGAACGTCCTCCTGGTGACCCACGGGCTGACGATGAGGCTGTTCTGCATGCGCTGGTTCCACTGGTCGGTGGCCGAATTCGAGGCCCTGTCCAATCCCGGCAACGGTGAATTCCGGGTGCTCCTGCGCGGCCCTGACGGCCGGTACCGGATGGACCGCCCGTTTGAGCGGTGGACCACACCCGAGCCTTATGACCTGGACGGCTAGAGTGACCCGCGATGACGCCTGATTCCACTCCCGAACGGCGCTACGCACGCGCCATGTCCAGCCTCCGCGGGCTGGCCCTGGGTGACGCCCTGGGCTCCCAGTACTTCGTCCCCGTGAACTACCCCCTGCTCAAACGACGCGAGCTGCCCGCCGGCAGCGGGACGTGGCAGTGGACCGACGACACCGAGATGGCCTGCTCGGTCGTGGCGGTGCTGGCCGAGCACGGACGGATCGACCAGGACGCGCTCGCGCGCTCCTTCGCCCACCACCACGACGTCGACCGGGGCTACGGGCCCGCGGTGAACCGGATGCTGCGGTTGGTGCGCGAGGGTGAGGACTGGCGCACGCTGGCCGCGGAACTGTTCAACGGGCAGGGCTCGTGGGGCAACGGCGCCGCCATGCGGATCGCGCCGCTGGGCGCCTGGTACGCCGACGACCCGGAGCAGGCCACCCACCAGGCGGAGATCTCCGCCTACACCACCCACCAGCACCGCGAGGCCGTGTGCGGGGCGATGGCCGTCGCCGCGGCGGCCGCGCTGGCCGCCGCTCCCGCCGGTCCGCCGAAGGCTTCCGACCTGCTGGACGGGGTGATCGCGCTGGTGCCGCGCAGCGCCGTGGGCGCCGGGCTGCGGCGGGCGCGGGACATGCTGGACTATGGCGACGCGACCACGGTCGCGGCCGTTCTGGGCTGCGGGCGGCGCACGAGCGCCCATGACACGGTGCCCTTCGCGCTGTGGTCCGCGGCGCGTGCGCTGGACGACTACGAGCGGGCCTTCTGGACCACCGCGCAGGTGGGCGGAGACGTCGACACGACCTGCGCGATCGTCGGCGGGGTACTGGGGGCCCGCGGGGACGCGGTGCTGCCGGCCGCGTGGCTGGCGCGCACCGAGGCTCTGCCGGCTTGGCTGCCGGAGACGGCGACGCGCTGACGGATCGCCGCTCCGGGCTTCCGGCGCAGGTGACACGCGTTCTTCCGATTGTCACGGTCCTGCCACAGGCTCTTTTGATCCTGTTCAAAACCGCCTCCCACCGGCCTACTCTGTCCGCTGCGCCGCCCCCCGGAACGACGGGGCGGCCGACAGGGGAGGGAACCCGATGTCAGAGAACACCGGCGGGGCGGACGCAGCCCGGTCCGAGGACCCGCAGGACCCAGGGGCCTCGAAGGACCCCAAGGGCACGGTCAACGCAGGGGCCGCGGCCGGGGACTCATCCGCGAGGCCGGCCCCGGGTGCTCCGAAGGCCTCGGGTGCTCCAGTGGCCTCGGGTGCTCCAGTGGCCGCAGCAGCACCTGCCGTCGCATCAGCACCGGCCGCAGGAGCACCTGCCGTCGCGTCAGCACCGGCCGATGCAGCGCCGGCCGCCGCGTCTCCACCCGCGGCTCCTGCCGGGGGCGCGCCCACCGGCCCGGCCGGTCCACCGCCGGGCGGGCCCGCCGACGCCGCCGCGTGGCAGGCCTGGCAGGTGCACCAGTACCAGCAGCGCCAATGGGCCGCCGCCCAAGCGAAGTCCGCCTCGCCCTCGTGGGTCACGCTCGTGCGCCCCGCCGAGGCAGCCCCCATCGCGACCGCGACCCTCCTCGCCGCCCTCGCCACCGGCCTCGCCGCCGCACTGTTCCTCGGCGACGGCATGGGCCCCGGCCTGCTGCTCGCGGTGGTGCCCGCCGTCGCCGCCGCGTACGTCGCCGCCCGCACGGCACGGCGTAACGCCCGACCCTGGACGGTGGTCTGGGCGCTCGGCTGCCTCGCCCTCCTCGCCGTACCGGCCCTGCGCGACTCCGCCTGGCCGTCCACGCTCGCGATCCTGTCCGCCGTCCTGCTGGGCGCGCTGGCCCTGCACGGCAGCCGCAGCTGGCCCGGCGTCGTGCTCAGCCCGCTCGGCTTCTTCGACTCGGCGGTGTCCGGGCTCGCCTGGGCCCTGGTCGGACTGCGGTCACGAGGCGGGGTCAGCAAGGACCGCTGGCTGCCCATCGCCAAGGCGACCGCCGTGGCCGTGGCCCTACTGGTGGTCTTCGGCGCGCTGTTCGCCTCCGCCGACGCCGCGTTCGCCCGCCTCCTCGGCGGTCTGATCCCCGACGTGTCGACCGAGAACGGGCCCATCCGGTTCCTGCTCTTCCTCCTCGGCACGCTCCTCGCGCTCGCCGCCGCCCGCACCGCCGCGGCCCCGCTGCGCTGGGACCGGATCAGGGTGGCCCCGGGCAAGCCGCGCTCCCGGGTCGAATGGGCCCTTCCGCTCGTCGTGCTCAACCTGCTCTTCGCCGGCTTCAACGCCGTCCAGCTGGCCGTCCTGTTCGGCGGCTACGACAAGGTCCTGGAGAGCACCGGTCTCAGCCACGCCGAGTACGCCCGCCAGGGCTTCTGGCAGCTGCTCTGGGCCACCCTGTTCACGCTCGTCGTGATCGCGCTCGCCCTGCGCTGGTCCCCGCGCTCCGGGCCGGGCGACCGCCGCTTCGTCCGCATCGTCCTCGGCGTGCTGTGCACGCTGACCCTGGTCGTGGTCGCCGCCGCGCTGCGCCGCATGGACCTCTACGTGGACGCGTACGGGCTGACCACGCTGCGCGTGTCGGTCGCCGCGATGGAGCTGTGGCTCGGGCTGGTCATCGTACTGATCATGGCGGCCGGGGTGTTCGGCGCACGCTGGCTGCCGCGCGCGGTCGCGGGCAGTGCCGCGGCCGCCGTCCTGGCCTTCGGTCTGCTGTCCCCGGACGGGATGGTCGCCGAGAGCAACGTCGCCCGCTTCGAGACCACCAAGAAGATCGACCTGGCCTACTTCCAGTCCCTGTCGGCGGACGCCGCGCCCGCCCTGGACCGGCTGCCCGAGCCCCAGAGGTCCTGCGCCCTGCGCGGGATCAACGACGAGATGTCCAGGGCCGGAGACGTGCCGTGGTACGCCATGAGCCTGGGCGAGTACCGGGCCCGGCAGATCCTGCGCGAGCGCCCGGTGACGGCCTCGTACGAGGTCTGCTCGCGCCTGGGCACCTTCGGCAGCCGCGTGGAGTATTAGGGCGCGCCGCCGGGTGAGCCCGTACGAGGGCCCGGGCGCGGGGACCGTTCCCCGCGCCCGGGCCTTCGTACGGGAGGAGCTCAGGCGGCCGGGCCGCCCTGCGCGGCCGCGCCGGCCAGGGCCTCCAGGTCGCTCTTGCGCACCCGGATCACCAGCAGGGCGGTGGCCAGGGCGAGGCCCGCCATCGCCACGGCGGCGAAGAACGAGGTGGAGATGCCCTGGGCGAGGACGAGGTCCCCCCACGGGTCGGGCAGCCGGTGGGTCTCCTGGAAAGCGGCCAGCTGATCGGGATTCGCCTGCGCCATGAAGGCCGGGACCTGCTTCTCGGCCTCGCCGCGGCTGGCCGTGCCGAAGACGGTGACCAGGATGGACAGGCCCAGCGAGCCGCCCACCTGCTGGCTGGCGTTGAGCAGCCCGGAGGCCGCGCCCGCCTCCTTCGGCGCCACCCCGGAGACGGCGGTGAGGGTGAGGGTCACGAAGTTGAGGCCCATGCCGAAGCCGAAGAGCAGCATCGGGCCGAGCACGCCGGAGACGTACGAGCTGTCGGTCCGCAGGAAGGTCAGCCAGGTCAGCCCGGATCCGGTGAGCGCGGACCCGATGACCATGAAGGGCTTGGGGCCGAAGCGCGGCAGGAACCGCTGCGAGAGACCGGCCGCGGTGACGATGGCGACGGTCACGGGCAGGAAGCCGAGCCCGGACTGGATCGGGGAGAAGCCCAGCACGTTCTGTACGAACTGGACGATGAAGAAGAACATCCCGAACATCGCGGCCGCGAGGCCGAGCATGATCACGTAGGTGCCGGTGCGGTTGCGGTCGGCGAACATGCGCAGCGGGACGATCGGCTCGCGGGCCCGCGACTCGATCACGACGAAGAGCGCGAGCAGGACGAGGGCCGCGGCGAAGGAGCCGATGGTGAACGAGTCGCGCCAGCCGTCCTCCGAGGCGCGGATGAACCCATACACGAGCGAGGCCATGCCACCCGTGGAGGTGAGGGCTCCGGCGATGTCGAAGCGGCCGGGGTGGCGCTCGGACTCGGTGATGTAGAGCGGGGTGAGGACCGCGATCAGCACGCCGATCGGGACGTTGACGAAGAGCACCCAGCGCCAGTCGAGCCACTCGGTCAGCATGCCTCCGGCCAGCAGGCCGATGGCGCCGCCGCCCGCGGAGACGGCCGCGAACACCCCGAACGCCCGGTTCCGTTCGGGGCCTTCGGGAAAGGTCGTGGTGATCAGGGCGAGCGAGGTCGGAGAGGCGATCGCGCCGCCCACCCCTTGCAGGGCACGGGCCGCGAGCAGCTGCCAGGGCTCCTGGGCGAATCCGCCGAGGAGGGAGGCCAGGGTGAAGAGCAGGATGCCGGCCAGGAACACGCGGCGCCGGCCCAGGATGTCTCCGGCGCGGCCGCCGAGCAGCAGCAGGCCTCCGAAGGTGAGGGTGTAGGCGCTGAGCACCCACGAGAGGTCGGTGGTGCTGAAGCTGAGGGCGTCCTGGATGTGCGGGAGCGCGATGTTCACGATCGTGGCGTCGAGGACGACCATGAGCTGGCATGCGGCGATGACGGCGAGGGCCACTCCGGGGCGCCCCTCGCGGCGCGCCGCCCCCGGTATCCGGGGTGTGGCGAGTTGAGAGCTTGTCACTGAGGATCCCCCCAAAGTGAAATAGTGAACGCATTCGTTCACTACGGGGCTACGGTAGGAGCCGATCCTTAGGGAACGCAAGCGTTCTCTAAGGCCGAAAATACTTGCGTCGGGCACGGGGCCGGCCGGGAGGTGGGGAGATGGTGGGTTCGCGCTGGTCGGCGGCGTCGCCGGGGCGCAGGCGGGGTCCCGAACTCGAACGGGCGATTCTCGACGCCGCGTTGGAGCAGCTGAGCACGGTCGGCTGGAACGCGCTCACCATGGAGGGCGTCGCGGCCGGCGCGCACACCGGCAAGGCCTCGCTCTACCGGCGCTGGCCGTCGAAGGCGGACCTGGTGGCCGACGCGCTGCGGACCGGCCTGCCGCAGATAGGGGAGATTCCCGACGGCGGGTCGATCCGCGAGGACCTCCATCTGCTGTGCGTGCGCACGCGGGACGTCATGCACTCCCGTGCCGGGCAGGCCCTGCGGTCCGTGCTTCACGAATGCGATCACAAGCATGCCGACCGGTTCCACGGGGTCATCTGGTCGGGGCTGCACGAGCCGGCCCAGCGGCTGATCAAGGAGCTTGTGCGGCGGGGAATCGCGCGGGGTGACGTACGGCCGGACGCGACGGGTCCGTTTGTCGTGGATGTCATTCCGGCGATGCTGATGTACCGCACGAAGGTGTGCGGTAGCGAATGGGGTGATGCGGAGATCGCGGAGCTGATCGACGAGGTGATGGTGCCGCTGCTGCGGGCCTGAGGCGCGGCGGGGTGCCGCGCGGGGTGCGCGGAGCGGTGTCCGTGCCGGATCGGGCGGGCGTCGGACCCGGGCGGGGGTGTGCAGTCGGCTCGGGGCGGCGTACCCTTGCTGGCGCCATGCCGTACGAAGCACCCACCCACACCGTCGAACGCTCCCTCCGTGCAACCACCGGCGCCAAGGTCATCGCCGGGGTCGACGAAGTCGGACGGGGGGCCTGGGCCGGTCCCGTCACCGTGTGCGCGGCGATCACCGGCCTGCGCCGGCCGCCCGCCGGGCTCACCGACTCCAAACTGCTCACCGCCAAGCGACGCGACGCCCTGCTCGGTGTCCTGGAGCGCTGGGTCACCGCGTACGCCCTCGGGCACGCCTCGCCCGAGGAGATCGACGAGCTGGGGATGACGGCCGCCCTGAGGCTCGCCGCGGAGCGCGCCCTGGAGGCGCTGCCGGTCCGGCCCGACGCGGTGATCCTCGACGGCAAGCACGACTACCTCGGCGAACCCTGGCGGGTCCGTACGGTGATCAAAGGCGACCAGTCCTGCGTCGCCGTCGCCGCGGCTTCGGTCATAGCGAAGGTCACCCGCGACCGGATGATGGCCGAACTGGGCGAATCGGGCGGCGGAATCGAGGACTTCGCCTTCGCCGCCAACGCCGGATACCCCTCGCCCGTACACCGGGCGGCGCTGGAGGAACTGGGGCCCACCCCCTATCACCGGCTCTCGTGGTCGTACCTCGACGGGCTGCCCCGGTGGCGCCACCTCAAGAAGGTGCGCCGCAGCGAGGAGGCGATGGAGCTGGAAAACGGAGGCCAACTCGGCTTCGATTTCTGATCGCACCCATGTGCCACCGGCCGGTACGTTTCGTACCGGTGTTTGATAGACATCAACTCATGCCTCTCACCCCCGCCATCGAGGAGCCTCAGATTCACGAGAGTGCCCAGGGTCCCCGCGTCACGCCGGCCGCGAGCCGCACCGCGCAGACCCCCCGCCCTGTACCTGGTCCGCGTCCCGCCGCCGTCCCCCGGCCCGGACGCCCCGGTCCCTCCCCCGCAGCGGCAAGCCGCACGGGTGGTGCCCCCCGGCCCGTACCGCCCGCGCAGCGTGCGCCGCAGGCCTCCTCCGGACCCGTTCCCGCAGCCCCCGCCACCGCACCGTCCGTCTCCGCGGCGGTGCCCCAGATCCAGCTGATCCCGGCTTCCGTCGAGGGTGCGCTGGACGCGGCCGAAGAGGCCGTCGACCTGCTGCTCGACACCGGGCGCGCCCCCGGCGACATCCTGGTGCTCACCACCGGCGACCCGCACCCGTGGGCCGCTCACGAACTGTCCTTCGGCGAGGCCGCGTACTGGGCCCTGCACGACGCCGGGGACGACGTCTTCTACGCGGACGCGGCGCAGGTCCAGCGCGCCGCG
The DNA here is from genome assembly GCF_055563995.1 of Streptomyces sp. NPDC029164. NCBI lineage: Bacteria > Bacillati > Actinomycetota > Actinomycetes > Kitasatosporales > Streptomycetaceae > Streptomyces > Streptomyces sp. NPDC029164. The sequence goes on from NZ_JBVHWW010000008.1 coordinate 53,712, forward strand.
GGCCGTCCCGTCGTGGTCTTCGCGGTCAACGGCGGAACGGTCGAGAGCGTTGCCGGCGCCCTGCCGGTCGCGCTCACCCGGGCCGGTGCGCTGCTGATCGTGTGCGGTGACGCGCAGCAGATCAACTCCGTTCTGGGTGCGGGCGTCTGACGCCCTGTACCCCGGCACGGGCGAGGGGCGGGGCGGGCCTTGGGCCGGCCCCGCTGAAGCCCTGGCCGAGGTCCGGGGCGACGCCCGGGCCATGTCCGTTGTGAGGTCCGAGCCGAAGCTCGGGCTGCAGTCCGAGGCCTGATCCGCCGTACGCCCGGTTCCGGGTGTACGGCCGTGAGGCCTGCCCGCGGACCTCCGGTCCCTCCGCGGAGGCCGGTACGCCGGCTGTCCGCCGCCTGCCGCCTGTCGCCCGTACGAGGGTCAGCGCGCGGCGGTCCGGCGCAGGGCCTCGACCGCGCCGCCGCCGGTGTGCAGGGCGCGCGGGGCGAACTCGGCCACGGTGTCGCCGAGGCGCTGGGGACGCGAGTCCGAGCTGGGCTGACGGCCGCCACGGCCCTCGCCCAGCACCTGCCAACCGCCGCGGGTCAGCGTGATGTACGCGCCGCAGCGCAGCCCGTGCAGGGTGCAGGCGTCCCGCAGCCCCCACATCCACGCCCCGTCCTCTTCGGTCCATCGCTCGTCGCCCTCGCGGCAGTAGAGCAGGACCGCCGTCCGCACCGGGGTCCGCCGCCGCAGGTCGTGCGGGAGGACCCGGCGCAGCCGGGACAGCAGGGCGTTGCGGTACTCCCAGCCGTCCGCCGAGGCCGACCGCTGTACGAAGGAGGCGCTCGCCACGAGCCGTTCCTCCGGCCCGAGGACGGCGATCACCGCGGTCGAGGGCGCCGGACTGTGGCGGGAGTGCAGGCCGCTGACGACCTCTCGGGGATTGCGGAGGAGGGGGATGCCCGCCGCCGTCCACTCTGATGGTTCCAGCAGCCTGCCGTGCCGGCTGGCGGCGCCGGTGGCCGATGTCAGGGACGTGGTCGAAGGCGGCGCGAATCCGAAGGTCACGGTCCTCCCTTCGGGTACACGCCCGCGGACGGGCACGGCTGGAGTCAGGGCGCGCCGCGGCGCGGCCCAGGAGAGTGCCGAGGAGCCGAGCGGGAGCACTCCAATTCTCGCGTGGCTCCTGAGCATGCGGCAACGAGCAATTGGCGCCGCCGACCGGAATTCGCCGGTATGCCGTTCATATCCTTGCCCCGCCACGCCGAAGATGACGCATTCGGCTACCCCTGGAGCGCCAGCACCAGCGGGAACACCTCTTTCGCGCCTGCCCGCCGAAGCAGCCGGGCGGCCACCGCGAGGGTCCACCCGCTCTCCGAGCGGTCGTCCACGAGGAGCACCGGACCCGAGGCCTCAGCGAGCGCCGCGGCGAGGTCTGGGGGCACGGTCAGGGCCTGGTGGAGCCCCCGCACCCGCTGGGCGCTGTTCGAGACCGCAACCCCGAACTCCGGAGCCTGATCCGTGTAGGCGACCGAACCGAGCAGGGGCATCCGGCCGACCTCCGCGATCCGCGCGGCCAGCGAACCGACCAGCTGGGGGCGGCCGCGCGAGGGCAGGGCGACCACGCCCACCGGCCGGGCCGGGGCGTCCGGGGCCCCGGACGCCCAGCCGCCTGGGCCCCGGGCCCAGTCGGCGAGCACCGCGACCACGGCCTGGGTCACGTCATCCGGGACCGGCTGGTCCGGAGCCTGCGGGGCGAGCATCGGGCGCAGCCGGTTGCCCCAGCCGATGTCGGACAGCCGGCCCAGCGCCCGGCCCGTCGAGGCCTGCTCCCCGGCGGGGATGCGCCCCTTGAGGTCGACGCCGACCGCCGCGAGCCCGGTCGGCCACATCTTGCGCGGTTCCAGCTCCACGCCCGGGCGGCCGAGCTCGCCGCGGGCGGTGTCCAGGGCGGTGGTGGAGACCTCGGCGGTGAACCGGGCACCGGCGCAGTTGTCGCAGCGGCCGCAGGGCGCGGCCTCCTCGTCGTCGAGCTGGCGGCGCAGGAACTCCATCCGGCACTCGGTGGCCGCGGCGTAGTCCCGCATGGCCTGCTGCTCGGCCGCCCGCTGCCGGGCCACCCAGGCGTAGCGCTCGGCGTCGTAGGCCCACGGCTCGCCGGTCGAGGTCCAGCCGCCCTTGACGCGGTGCACGGCGCCGTCGACGTCAAGGACCTTGAGCATGGTCTCCAGGCGGGTGCGACGCAGGTCCACCAGCGGCTCCAGGGCGGGCAGCGACAGCGGCCGGCCGGCCTGGGCCAGAACGTCGAGCGTGCGGCGCACCTGCTCCTCGGGCGGGAACGCCACCGAGGCGAAGTACTGCCAGATCGCCTCGTCCTCGCGGCCGGGGAGCAGCAGCACCTCGGCGTGCTCCACACCACGGCCGGCGCGGCCGACCTGCTGGTAGTAGGCGATGGGGGAGGAGGGAGAGCCGAGGTGCACGACGAAGCCCAGGTCCGGCTTGTCGAAGCCCATGCCGAGGGCGGAGGTGGCCACCAGCGCCTTGACCCGGTTCGCCTGGAGGTCGTCCTCGGCCTGCTGGCGGTCCGCGTTCTCCGTCTTGCCGGTGTACGAGGACACCGTGTGCCCGCGGTGGCGCAGGTACGCGGTGACCTCCTCGGCCGCGGCCACCGTCAGCGTGTAGATGATCCCGGAGCCGGGCAGGTCGCCGAGGTGGTCGGCGAGCCAGGCCAGCCGGTGCGCCGCGTCGGGCAGGGTCAGCACCGCCAGGCTCAGGCTCTCGCGGTCCAGCGGGCCGCGCAGCACCAAGGCGTCCGTGCCGGCTCCGGTGCCCAGCTGTTCCGCGACGTCGGCGGTCACGCGGGCGTTGGCCGTGGCGGTGGTTGCGAGGACCGGGACGCCGGGCGGCAGGTCGGCCAGCATGGTGCGCAGCCGGCGGTAGTCGGGGCGGAAGTCGTGTCCCCAGTCGGAGATGCAGTGGGCCTCGTCCACCACGAGCAGACCCGTCGCGGCGGAGAGCTTGGGGAGGACCTGGTCGCGGAAGTCGGGGTTGTTCAGCCGCTCCGGGCTCACCAGCAGGACGTCGACCTCACCGGCGGCGACCTCGGCCTGGATGCCCTCCCACTCCTCCGGATTGGCGGAGTTGATGGTGCGGGCGCGGATCCCGGCCCGGGCCGCGGCTTCGACCTGATTGCGCATCAGCGCGAGGAGCGGGGAGACGATCACGGTCGGGCCGGCGCCGCTCGCCCGCAACAGCGAGGTGGCGACGAAGTACACCGCTGACTTGCCCCAGCCCGTGCGCTGGACCACCAGCGCCCGTCGCTTGTGCGCGACGAGGGCCTCGATCGCCCGCCACTGGTCCTCACGCAGCCGGGCGGTGCCCGTGGGGTCACCCACGAGACGGGCTAGTACGGAGTCGGCCGAGGACCTCAGGTCTGCGTTCATGCCCCCATGCAACCCGATGCCTGTGACATCGCGCCAATGCCGCTCTGGACCTGTGGACATTGAAGCGTCAACAGTTATCCACAGGGCTTTCCGGATCGGATCAGGCACGGGACCTTCGTGCCATGACGAACAACCACGAATCACGCAGCCCGTCCGACCGCCCCTCGTTCAGCCCGGCCGGAGCAGCCACCGGCCCCCAGATCACCCTGCGCAGCCCGGCCGAACTGGCCGACGCGCTGCCCTACATGCTCGGGTTCCACCCGAGCGACTCCCTCGTCCTGGTCGCCGTGCACGGGGAGGGCGGCCGCTTCGGCGGCCGGCTCCGGGTCGGCATCCCCACCGCGTCCGCGGAATGGGAGGACACCGCCCGGCAGGTCGCCGACTGCCTGATCCGGGGCAGCGAACGGCGCGGCGGCAAGCCCGACGGCATCGTCGTCTACCTCTGCCAGGAACCGCGTGGGGAGGAGAGCGGCCGGCGGGTGATGACCCGGCTGCGGCCGCTCGCCCAGCGGATCCGGCTGGCCTGCGGCGCGCTGGACGTGCCGGTGCTGGAGGCCCTGTGCCTCTCCGAGGGCCGATTCTGGTCCTACGTCTGCCCGGACGAGCGGTGCTGCCCGGCCGAGGGCACCCGGCTGGCCGCGGTCGGCACCTCGGTGATGGCCGCGGCGGCCACCTTCGCCGGGCTCCAGGTCCGGGGCTCCCTCGAGGAGATCGAGGGCCGGCTCGCACCGCTGCGCGGGTCCGTGGCCGCGGAGGCCGAGAGGGCCCTGGACCGGGCGGCCGCGGCCCTGATGCCGAGGATCCTCGACGGGGCCACCCGGGAGGAGGTCGGGGCCGAGACGATCTCCCTCGCGCGGGACCTGATGCGGCGCATGACCCTGGCCCCGCCGGTCGACGGCGGCACCCACGCCGACGACTGGGACGACGCCCTCCTGGGCCACGACGAGGCCGCCTCGCTGATCCTGGGCCTCCAGGACCGCGAGATCCGGGACATCGCGGCCGAGTGGATGGAGGACGGGGAGGCTGCCCCTGCCCTGCGGCTGTGGCGGGCCCTCGCCCGGCGCTGCGTCGGGGCCTACGGCGAGCATGCCGCGGCCCCGCTCACCCTCGCCGGCTGGGTCTCCTGGTCCACCGGGGACGAGCCGACGGCCCGGATCGCCTTCGGCCTGGCCCTGCGGGCGGACGCCGAGTACCGCTTCGCCCAGCTGCTCCACCACGCGTGCAACGAGGGGATCGATCCCGAGGGACTGCGGGAGTGTTTGCGGGAGGAGCGCCGCCGCCGCGAGCCCCGGCGGGCGCGCTCCTCGGCCGGTACGCGTCCTCCCGGGAGGCGGGGCCGGACCACGCCCCGGCGCGCGTCCCGCCGCACCGCGGGGAGCGACCAGTGAAGGCGCGCCGGCCCTGGCGCGGTGGTCCGGTGCGGCTGCTCCGGAGTGCCCTGGGCCTGACCGGGTGGCGCAGGATCCGCCCCGGGCGTGCGCGGCCGGGCCCATCGGTCCTGTCGCGTCCGGAGTCCGTGCCACGGACGGGGCAGGAGGCCGTGACCCGGGCGGGGGTGGGGGCGTTCAGATGTGGGGTGGTGGGGGCCCGGCCACGCCGCCGCCCAGCTGAACCGACCGGAGCGCAGACAAGGCGACACATGTCTCACCCCGCACCTCCCCGCCCATCCGGCGTGCCCGGGACCCGCAGGCCCGAACTGCCGCCCGTGCACGGCGCCGTGATCTGCGTCGCCGCGCCCTGTCTGGTCATCTCCCCGGAACACGGGCAGCTGACCGGGCGGGGGATCGACGGGATCTACCGCTCCGGGCGCAGGCTGCTCTCCCGTTGCGTGCTGCGGGTCGGCGGCCGGGACCCGGTCGCCGTCCAAGGCCGCAGCCTCGGCGCCGACAGGGCCGCCTTCACCGCGACCGTCCGCACCGGTGCCGAGCCCGGCCCCGACCCGGACATCGGTGTGGAACGGGTCCGGCACGCGGACGGCACCGAGCGGATCACCCTGCGCAGCTTCACGGCCCGGCCGGTACGCCTGCCCGTGGAGGTCCTGCTCGGCACCGACCTGGCGGAGCTGGCCGCCGTGGCCGCCGGCCGGGCCGGGCCGGAGCTGCCCGCCGGGGTGCATGCCGCCGGGCTGCGCTGGAGCACCGGCGAGGCGCAGGCGGTCACCGCGGCCGAGCCGCCGCCGGACGACGCGCTGGCCTCGGCGGGGCTGCTGCGCTGGCAGCTCGAACTGGGCCCCGGCGAATCCCGCACCATCGAGCTGCGCACCACCCAGGACCGGGTCGCCCGGGCCCCCGCCGGGCAGGTGGCGAACCCGCTGGCCGACGCCCGGGCCGAGGGGGACGACCCGAGGGTCGAGGCGTGGTTCCGCAGCAGCGTCGAGGACATGGGCGCGCTCCTCCTGAGGGATCCCGAGGCGCCGGGCGACGCCTTCGCGGCAGCCGGGGCGCCCTGGCGGCTGGGCCTCGCCCCGGCCGAGTCATTGTGGGCCGCGCGGATGGCACTGCCCCTCGGGACCGGGCTCGCCGCGGCCACCCTGCGCATCCTGGCCCGGACCCAGAGCGAGGGGCGCGGGCCCGACGCCGGGAAGATCCCGGGGCCGCTGCGCGGAGCGGGCCCACAGCTGCCGCCAGGGTGCACCGGTACGGAGGCGACCCTGGCCTTCCCCGCGGTGCTGGCCGAAGCCCGGCTCTGGGGCATGCCGGAAGAGGAGGTGGCCCGGCTGCTCCCGGCCGCCGAGCGGTGCCTCGACTGGCTGCGCGCGGCTCTGGGGAAGGACGGCCTGCTGGCCGATCCCGACCCCGGTCCGCGGCGCTGTGAAACCCAGGCCCACGCCCACCGGGCCGCCGTGCTCGGCGCGGACCTCCTCGCCGGATGCGGGCGGCCCGGAGCCGAGGAGTGGCTGGAGCGGGCCGCCGCGCTGCGGGAGCGGTTCCGGGCGGGGTTCTGGATCGACGGCCCGGACGGCGGCCGGCCCGCTTCGGCCCTGCATCCCGACGGGCGGCCACTGCCACGGCTGACGGGAGCCGCCGCCCACCTGCTCGACACCGGACTGCTCAGCGGCGGCCGGCCGGCACCGGGGCTCCTCGACCGCGTGCGCTCGGAGCAGCTGGCCCGGCTGCTCGGAGCCCCCGCCATGGATTCCGGATGGGGACTGCGGAGCATGGCCACCAGGGAGCCGGGGCACAACCCGTTCGGCCACCGCTCGGGCGCGGTGCGGGCGTACGAGAGTGCGGTGGCGGTGGCGGGCCTGGCCCAGGCGGGCTTCGAGAAGGAGGCCGCGGGCCTGCTGCGGGGCCTGCTGGACGCGGCGGAAGCGTTCGGGTACCGGCTGCCGGAGATGTTCGCGGCCGAGCAGCGCACTGCCGGCAGTGCCCCCGTCCCGCACCCGGCGGCCTGCCGTCCGGCCGCCGTGGCCGCGGCGGCCGGGATCCACGCGCTGACCGCCCTCGCCGGGATCCGCCCCGACGCCCCCGCGGGCACGGTCGCCCTCGCCCCGCTCCCCGGCGCCCCCCTCGGCGCGCTCCGGCTCTCGGGCCTGCGGGTGTCGGGGGAGCCCTTCGCCGTCCGGATCAGCCGGCTCGGCCTCGGCATGGTGGAGGAGGCCGCGGATGCGCTCCAGCTGGGCGGCTAGTGCCGTGGCCGATCGCGGCGGGCAGCAGGACGAGCCGTCGGCCTCCCGCGTCCGGAACAGTCTCTTCAAGGTCACCAAAGAGCTGTTTATCGTCAGGCAGACGACTATGATCGCGGCATGTCGCCCTACGACCCGTCGGCCTTCCCGCCCTTTGCCGTCACCGTCGACCTGGTCGTGCTCACCGTGCGGCGCCACGCGCTCTGCGCGCTGGTCGTCCGCCGGGGTGAGCAGCCGTTCCAGGGGCGCTGGGCGCTGCCCGGCGGATTCGTCCGCGGGGACGAGGACCTGGCCGGTGCCGCCGCGCGGGAGCTCTCCGAGGAGACCGGCCTGTGCGCCCACGATCCCGCCCTGCCCGGCGCGGGCAACGGTGCGCACCTCGAACAGCTGGCCACGTACGGCGATCCGAAGCGGGATCCGCGGATGCGTGTCGTCAGCGTGGCGCACCTGGTGCTGGCTCCGGACCTTCCGGCGCCGCGTGCCGGAGGCGATGCCAACAGCGCGCGCTGGGCCCCCGTGGACGAGCTGCTGGCCGCCCACGACGAGGCGGCCACGGCGCTCGCGTTCGACCACGCCCGGATCCTCGCCGACGGCGTGGAGCGGGCCCGCTCGAAGATCGAGTACTCCTCGCTGGCCACCGCCTTCTGCCCGCCCGAGTTCACCGTCGGCGAGCTGCGCCGGGTCTACGAGGCCGTCTGGGGCGTGGCCCTGGACCCGCGCAACTTCCACCGCAAGGTCACCGGGACCCCCGGATTCCTGGTGCCGGCCGGAGGGACGACGACCCGTCAGGGCGGGCGCCCGGCCCAGCTGTTCCGCGCCGGCGGGGCCACACTGCTCAACCCGCCGATGCTCCGCCCCGAGGTCTGACGCCGTACCCCGTGCGCCGGCGGGGCGGGCGGCGCGGGGACCGGGCCCGGCGCTCGTACCGAGTCCGGCGGCAATACCGGCATCCCATCGGACCGGTTGCGCAGAAAATCGGACATATCGCGTTATCTTGCTTGCGGTACTCACCCTGCCGCAGAGCGGTCTCACCCCCCGCGAGAGAAGCGATGCTCCAGGCCATCGGACTCACCAGCAAACACCGCCCCGACGCCCCGCCCCTCGTGGACGACCTCACCTTCGAGGCCCGCCCGGGGCATGTGACCGCCCTGCTCGGAGAGCCGGGATCGGGCAAGACCACCGCGCTGCGGCTCATGCTCGAACTCGAACCGGGCCGCGGCGTCACCTACTTCCGCGGCCGCCCGCTGCACCGGCTCCCGTACCCCGGCCGTGAGGTCGGGGTGCTACTGGGCGACGTTCCCGGCAACCCCGCACGGACCGTCCGCAACCAGCTGCGGATGCTCTGCGCCGCCGCCGGGGTGCCGGCCTCCCGGGCCGACACCATGCTGGAGGTCGTCGGCATCGCCGGCCTCCGGGACCAGCGGCTCGGTTCGCTCTCGCTCGGCATGGAGCGCAGGGTCGCACTGGCCTCGGCGCTGCTCGCCGATCCGTGCACCCTGCTCCTGGACGAGCCCGGCGCCGGACTCTCCCCCCGCGAGCGCGGCTGGCTGCACGGGCTGCTGCGCGGCCATGCCTCCCTCGGCGGGGCCGTGCTCTTCACCACCGACGACGCGAAGGAAGCCGCCCGCAGCGCCGACCGGGTCGTCAGCATCGAGGCGGGCCGGCTCGTCGCCGACCAGGACGCCGCCGAGTTCGCCCGGACCCGGCTGCGGCCGCGGGTCGCCGTGCGCACCCCGCACGCCGCCCGGCTGGCCGACGTACTGGGCCGGGAGGCCCGGGCCGCCCAGCGCTCGGTGGAGATCGTGGCGGAGAGCGGCAGCCGCCTCTCGGTGTACGGCAGCAACTGCGCCGAGGTCGGCGAAGCCGCGTTCCGGCACGGCGTCCTGGTCCACCAGCTCGCGGACGAGACGGGTGACGCCGGCTCGCCGACGGCGCCCGTCCCGCACGCCCGCGCCTCCGCCTCTGCCTGCGCGAGCCCGCCGGAGCCCGCAGAGGCCGGCAACGGGGACTCCGGCCGGCGCCCCCGGCACGACCGCCCCCGGCGGCCCGCCTCGACCGTGCGCCGCGTGGGCGGGCCGCTGCGGCCGCTGCGCTACGAGCTGCTCCGGGTCTTCGGCACCGCCACGCCCGTGCTCACCGCCGCCCTCGTCGTCGCCGTCTCCGTCCTCACCTCCCTGGTGCTGGCCCGGGCCGGGCAGACCCCGCAGAACCGGCTGCTCGCCGCCTGGCCCGAGCTGCTGCCGCTGCCGCCCGCCGCTCTCGGCGCGGGACTGCTCGGCGCGCTGGCTTTCGGCGAGGAGTACCGCTACCCCGCGCTCGCCGCCGACCGTGGCACCGTGCCCCGCCGGATGGGGCTGCTCACCGCAAAGCTCGGCGTCTGCGCGGCCCTCGCCCTGCTGCTGGGCGCCCTGGCCGTGGCGGCCGACGCCGCCGCGCTCGCGCTCGTCTTCGACAGCGGCCCGCTGCGCACCCCGGTGGAGTGGCTGTCCCCGGCCGCGAGTTGGGCCGGGCTGCTCATCGGCTGCGCCTGGGCCGGCGTACTGGCCTCCGGAGTCTTCCGGTCCGCCACCGCAGGGCTGGCCGCGGTGCTCGCCGTACCGGTGATGGTGGTGCCGCTGGTGCGCAAGGCCCTGGAGGGTTCGTCCGCGTACCCGGTCACCGGGCTCGGGCCCCGGCTGCGGGGCCTGAGCTGGGTGCAGTGGCCGCCGGAGGCGGACCGCCTGCTCGTGGGGGCCCTGCGGGTGATGGCCCAACCCGTCGGGACCGCGCTGGTGTTGTCGCTGATGGTCCTGTTGTGCGCCTATGGGTTCACCGGACTGCGCAGCCGGGTCCGTTGGTGATCGTTCCGGTGCCGGAGAAGTCACGGACGGGACCGTTGCCGTCCGTGTCGCGTCAAGCGGACCGCAACTCCCCGCAAAGGGCCCGTTTCTTTACGATAAGTCGTCAATTGCGTAGGTGGCACCGATCACCCTTTCGTGTGCTTTTCACCAAAGACCTCAAGGGTCGTGGAGGCACGGCCGACAAAGGATTCGTGAGTACCCTTGCGCACACCATGATGACCGCCGCCCGCCACGCCGACTCCGGCCTCGCCGGCCCGGGCGAACTCGACCGCTACCCCTACGCGGAGGCCCCCGGGTCCGACCGCGTCGGAGCGCCCCACTGGGACGGCGCCGACGTCGAGTTGAGCCGGGTCGGCCGCCGCGCGGCAGGCAGCCGCGGCCGCGGACTGCACGGCCAACTCGTCCAGCAGCTCGGCCAGATGATCGTTTCCGGTGACCTCGGAGCGGACCGCCCCCTGGTCCCCGAGGAGATCGGCCAGCGCTTCGAGGTCTCCCGCACGGTCGTCCGCGAATCGCTGCGGGTCCTGGAGGCCAAGGGCCTCGTCAGCGCCCGTCCCAACGTCGGCACCCGGGTCCGCCCCGTCGCCGACTGGAACCTGCTCGACCCCGACATCATCGAGTGGCGCGCCTTCGGCCCCCAGCGCGACGACCAGCGCCGCGAGCTGGGCGAGCTCCGCTGGACCATCGAACCGCTCGCCGCCCGCCTCGCCGCCGGCCACGGCCGTCCGGACATCCAGCAGCGCCTCGCCGACATGGTCGAGATCATGGGCCACGCCCTCGGCCAGGGCGACTCGATCACCTTCGCGCGCGCCGACAACGAGTTCCACGCGCTCCTCATCCAGGTCGCCGGCAACCGCATGCTGGAGCACCTCTCCGGCATCGTCTCCGCCGCCCTCCAGGTCTCCGGCAGCCCGATCACCGCCTGCGACCGGCCGAGCGAGACCTGTGTGGCCCACCACGCGCGGATGGTCGAGGCCATCGCCGCGGGTGACGCGACCGGTGCCGAGAACGCCATGCGCCAGCTCCTGACGGTGCATCCGGAGGTCGAGCGCGTGGTCCCCGCCCCGCGCGAGCACTGACGGGCGGACGCGCGGGGGCGTGGGGGTGTGCAGGACGTGTCGCCGGGCCCGGTCGGGTCCGGCGACACCCGCGTGGGGCCCTCCGCGCGGAGGCCGGGCCCCGTCCGGACCACCGTGACGACCCCCTGACCGGCGTCCGTCCGTACGGGGTGTGACTCGGGCCACGAAGATTGGGCGTAACACTCTGCGAGGTCACGCGATGACCTAAGAGGTGATGGCCGACGGAGGGAAGACAGCAGCCCTTGGGGGTGCTGTGCAGCTCCCCGGCCCCTGCCCGCGCCGCCGGCCCATCCCCGGTCAGTGGTCGTCGGCTCCGGTCCAGCACCACCAGGCCCGGCGTCGGAAGCCGTTCCCATCGTTCCGAGAGGTTGTTCGTGTCGGCCAGCACATCCCGTACGCTCCCGCCGGAGATCGCCGATTCCGAGTCTGTGATGGCGCTCATCGAGCGGGGCAAGGCCGAGGGGCAGATCGCCGGCGATGACGTGCGTCGGGCCTTCGAGGCTGACCAGATTCCTGCGACCCAGTGGAAGAATGTTCTGCGCAGCCTCAACCAGATCCTCGAGGAAGAGGGTGTGACGCTGATGGTCAGTGCCGCGGAGTCGCCCAAGCGCACCACCCGCAAGAGCGTCGCAGCGAAGAGCCCGGCCAAGCGGACGGCCACCGAGCCCGTCAGGAAGACGGAGGCCGGGACGACGGCAGCGCAGCCCGCGGCCACCGCGCCCACCGCGGCCCCGGCAGCCGGGACGGCGGACCCGGAGACCGCGGACCTCCTCGCGGAGGAGTCCGGAACCGAGCCCGCGGCCAAGAAGACGGCGGCGAAGAAGACCGCCGCGAAGAAGGCCGCGCCCGCCAAGAAGACCGCGGCCAAGAAGACGGCGGCGAAGAAGACCGCAGCCAAGAAGGACGCCGACGAGGGCGGCGAGGACGAGACCCCCGACGAGGGTCCCGACGCCGCGAAGACCGAGGGCGACGAAGAGGAGGAGGGCGGCGAGAACAAGGGCTTCGTCATCTCCGACGACGAGGACGACGCCCCCGCCCAGCAGGTCGTGGTCGCCGGTGCCACCGCCGACCCGGTCAAGGACTACCTCAAGCAGATCGGCAAGGTCCCCCTCCTCAACGCCGAGCAGGAGGTGGAACTCGCCAAGCGCATCGAGGCCGGCCTGTTCGCCGAGGACAAGCTGGCGAACTCCGACAAGCTGGCGCCCAAGCTCAAGCGCGAGCTGGAGATCATCGCCGAGGACGGCCGGCGCGCGAAGAACCACCTGCTGGAGGCCAACCTCCGCCTCGTGGTCTCCCTCGCCAAGCGGTACACCGGCCGCGGCATGCTCTTCCTGGACCTGATCCAGGAGGGCAACCTGGGCCTGATCCGCGCGGTCGAGAAGTTCGACTACACCAAGGGCTACAAGTTCTCCACGTACGCGACCTGGTGGATCCGGCAGGCGATCACGCGCGCCATGGCCGACCAGGCCCGCACCATCCGCATCCCGGTGCACATGGTCGAGGTCATCAACAAGCTCGCCCGCGTGCAGCGCCAGATGCTCCAGGACCTGGGCCGCGAGCCCACTCCGGAGGAGCTGGCCAAGGAACTCGACATGACCCCCGAGAAGGTCATCGAGGTCCAGAAGTACGGCCGCGAGCCGATCTCCCTGCACACGCCGCTCGGTGAGGACGGCGACAGCGAGTTCGGTGACCTCATCGAGGACTCCGAGGCGGTCGTCCCGGCCGACGCCGTGAGCTTCACGCTCCTGCAGGAGCAGCTGCACTCGGTCCTCGACACGCTGAGCGAGCGCGAGGCCGGCGTGGTCTCGATGCGCTTCGGTCTCACGGACGGGCAGCCCAAGACCCTCGACGAGATCGGCAAGGTCTACGGGGTCACGCGTGAGCGGATCCGCCAGATCGAGTCGAAGACGATGTCGAAGCTGCGGCACCCGTCCCGCTCGCAGGTGCTGCGCGACTACCTGGACTGACCGGTACGGGGACGGCGGCGGGTGGCCGCGCGGGTGCGCCCGGCCACCGGGCATCCCACTCTGGGTGGAGTCATGCACACTCGGAGTCAGGAGGCCTCATGCGTCGTCCCTTTGCCCGTGCTCTGGCGGGAGCGCTGACCCTGGCGGCGGGAGCGGCCGCGGCGCCGCTCGCCCAGGTGCCGCAGGCGGCCGCCGACAGCGTGGTGATCGGCGGGAAGCCGGTCAGGGTGGCCGACAGCCCCTGGGTCGTGGCGCTGGCCAGCCGTGACCGGTTCGGGGGTACGCGGGGCGGGCAGTTCTGCGGGGGAGTCGTCGTGGCGCCGACCCGGGTGGTGACCGCGGCCCACTGCCTGGGCAGCCAGGTGCTGGGCGGCCCGGTCGAATCCGTGTCCGACTTCCGGGTGATCGTCGGGCGTACGGAGCTGACGGCGGCCGACGGCCGGGAGATCCCGGTGCGCGGGGCCCGGGTGAACCCGGCCTACGACCCGCAGAGCAACGCGGGGGACCTCGCCGTCCTGGAACTGGCCGAGGCCGTGCCGGCCCTCCACGTGCTGCCCCTGGCGGAGGCGGGGCATTCCGCCTACGGGGCGGGGACGGAGGCGGCCGTCTACGGCTGGGGCGACACGAGCGGCTTCGGTGACTACGCGTACGCGCTCCGGGCCGCGCGGGTGACGGTACTGGCGGACGAGGTGTGCGGGCGGGCCTACCCCGGGGATGCCGACGGGCAGTACCGGGCCGAGTCCATGGTGTGCGCGGGGGACAGCGGGGGCGGCAAGGACGCCTGCCAGGGCGACAGCGGCGGACCGCTGGTCGCGCAGGGGCGGCTCATCGGGCTGGTCTCGTGGGGCCGCGGCTGCGGACGCGCGGACAGCCCGGGGGTGTATACGCGCATCGCCCCCCTCGCCGGCTTCGTGACGGGCCCGGAGACGGGCGCACAGCCCGACCGGGTCCAGGACGCCGCGTGGGAGGCCCGCAGGCGCTCCGTGCCGGGCGCAGGGCCCGTACAGGGGCACCGCACGGGTTAGCGACCGTACGGCCGCCCGGCCCGAGCGCGGGCGGCCGTGGATGTGAGGACGGGCGGCACCCCTGGGTCTCAGGGGTGCCGCCCGTCGACCGGCATCGCCGGTCCTGGCTCGTCGGATGCGAGGTATAGGCCTTGTGTCAGCGGTCCTCGGGTTCGGCATTGGCAGCCGGAGCGGACGTAAGCCGCTCGGTCTCATCCTGTATTTCCGCGGCGATCTTCTTGAGTTCCGGCTCGAACTTGCGACCGTGGTGGGCGCAGAAGAGCAGTTCACCGCCGCTCAGCAGGACGACGCGCAGATATGCCTGGGCGCCGCAACGGTCGCATCGGTCAGCGGCCGTCAGCGGGGTCGCGGGTGTCAGAACAGTAGTCACGTCGCCTCTTCTCTAGCTCGACGAGCTGTCGTACCAGGGTCAACATCCAACCAGGCCGAAAACGTTCCCGCTCGCGGCTTTTCCTCGAAACTTCCTTCCGAAGCTGGCCGGCTGTTGCCGGTTGGCGGCGAAGGAGCCGTATTGCGTTGCTTTACGGTTTCGCGTTGTCAGTCGTGCGCTTGTTGCAGTTCCATCCTCCCCCGGCGTGAGTGCCAGGTTGTTCATGAGGACGTGCCCGAACCCTAAATGGTTCATGCGCGGAAGGGAACGTGATGTTTCCTTCACCCGGCCGGGGGATCGAACGTTCGTACGGATCTGGACTAGGGTGAGGAGCGCGCGAGGGTGGCGTTGCATCGGCTCTACCTGGCCTCGGTACCCTTCGAGCGGCAGCCGAGCCACCCCTGCGCCCGACCGGGCCAGAAAAAGAATTCAGCGAGGAGCGAACTGCGTGACCGCCGACACGTCCGTGCCTTCCAGCGCGCTGCTGTCCGGAGCAGACCGGGACGGTTCCAACTACACCGCGCGGCACCTGCTCGTCCTCGAGGGGCTGGAGGCCGTCCGCAAGCGCCCCGGCATGTATATCGGCTCGACCGACAGCCGGGGCCTGATGCACTGCCTGTGGGAGATCATCGACAATTCCGTCGACGAGGCCCTGGGCGGCTACTGCGACCACATCGAGGTCATCCTCCACGAGGACTCCTCCGTCGAGGTCCGGGACAACGGCCGCGGCATCCCCGTGGACGTCGAGCCCAAGACCGGCCTGTCCGGCGTCGAGGTCGTCATGACCAAGCTGCACGCGGGCGGCAAGTTCGGCGGCGGCTCGTACGCGGCCTCAGGCGGCCTGCACGGCGTCGGCGCCTCCGTGGTCAACGCCCTCTCCGCCCGGCTGGACGTCGAGGTCGACCGCAACAGCGCCACCCACGCCATCAGCTTCCGCCGCGGCGTCCCCGGGATGTTCACCGAGCAGGGTCCCGAAAGTCCGTTCGATCCCGCGAACGGCCTGCGCAAGGTCAAGCGGATCACCAAGGGCAGGACCGGCACCCGGGTCCGCTACTGGGCCGACCGCCAGATCTTCCTCAAGGACGCCCGGCTCAACCTGGAGACGCTCTACCAGCG
Organism: Streptomyces sp. NPDC029164; assembly: GCF_055563995.1. NCBI lineage: Bacteria > Bacillati > Actinomycetota > Actinomycetes > Kitasatosporales > Streptomycetaceae > Streptomyces > Streptomyces sp. NPDC029164. The sequence goes on from NZ_JBVHWW010000008.1 coordinate 69,150, forward strand.
CGCCCGCCAGACCGCCTTCCTCGTCCCCGGCCTGACCCTCGTCGTCCGCGACGAGCGAGGCATCGACGGGGCCGGCAAGACGGAGGAGCTCTTCCGCTTCGACGGCGGCATCAGCGAGTTCTGCGAGTACCTCGCCCAGGACAAGGCCGTCTGCGACGTGCTGCGCCTGAACGGCACGGGCACCTTCAAGGAGACCGTCCCGGTTCTCGACGACCGCGGCCACATGACGCCCACCGAGGTGACGCGCGAGCTCGGCGTGGACATCGCCCTGCGCTGGGGCACGGGGTACGAGACCAACGTCAAGTCCTTCGTGAACATCATCGCCACCCCCAAGGGCGGCACCCACGTCTCCGGCTTCGAGCGCTCGATCGCCAAGACCGTGAACGAGGTGCTGCGCTCGGCCAAGCTGCTGCGCGTCGCCGAGGACGACGTGGTCAAGGACGACGCGATGGAGGGCATGACCGCCGTCGTCACCGTCCGCCTCGCCGAGCCGCAGTTCGAGGGCCAGACCAAGGAGGTGCTCGGCACCTCCGCGGCCACCCGGATCGTCGCCGCCGTGGTCGCCAAGGAACTCAAGGCCTTCCTGACCTCCACCAAGCGCGACGACAAGCAGCAGGCCCGCGCCGTGATGGAGAAGATCGTCGCGGCCGCCCGGACCCGGATCGCCGCCCGCCAGCACAAGGAGGCGCAGCGCCGCAAGACCGCGCTGGAGACCTCCTCGCTCCCCGCCAAGCTGGCCGACTGCCGCAGCGACGACGTGGAGCGCAGCGAGCTCTTCATCGTCGAGGGCGACTCGGCCCTCGGTACGGCGAAGCTCGCCCGCAACTCGGAATTCCAGGCCCTCCTGCCCATCCGCGGCAAGATCCTCAACGTCCAGAAGTCCTCGATCTCGGACATGCTCAAGAACGCCGAGTGCGGGGCGATCATCCAGGTCATAGGAGCCGGCTCGGGCCGGACCTTCGACATCGACGCCGCCCGCTACGGAAAGATCGTGCTGCTCGTCGACGCCGACGTGGACGGCGCGCACATCCGCTGCCTGCTGCTCACGCTCTTCCAGCGGTACATGCGGCCGATGGTCGAGGCCGGCCGGGTCTTCGCGGCCGTGCCGCCACTGCACCGGATCGAGCTGGTCCAGCCGAAGAAGGGCCAGGACAAGTACGTCTACACGTACTCGGACAACGAGCTGCGCCAGACCCTGCTGGAGTACCAGCGCAAGAACATCCGGTACAAGGACTCGATCCAGCGCTACAAGGGCCTGGGCGAGATGGACGCGGACCAGCTGGCGGAGACCACGATGGACCCCCGCTTCCGCACCCTGCGCCGGATCAACATCGGCGACCTGGACTCGGCCGAGCAGGTCTTCGACCTGCTCATGGGCAACGAGGTGGCACCGCGCAAGGAGTTCATCACGAGCTCCGCGGCGACCCTCGACCGCTCGCGCATCGACGCCTGACCCGTTCGGGGCCGATGGCCGGCGGAGGCCGGCACCAACGGCCCCGGCATGCCTCACGACGGCACACCGGCACTCTTCCCTCCATCACCTGTTGGAGTGAAGAGCGCCGGTACATCAGTCCGGAAAGCGACTATTGAGCACATCCTTGTGGGCACGCGGCCAATGCGGCGGCGGACAAGGAGAGTTCGGTGGACAAGCACGATGGTCGTGATGCCGGAACGATCCGGCTGGACGACCCCTGGTACGACGCGCTGGCCGTCGGCTGGGGCGAAGGTGAGGAAACGTCCCCGCCGCGCCCGACCCCGGGTGACAGCCCCGCGCACGGCGCATCCGACATCTACCTCGAAGTGCAGCGCAGCGCCGCCTTCCAGGAGGTCCGCAGCCGCTACCGCGGGTTCGTCGTCCCCGCGACCGCCGGCTTCTTCCTCTGGTACGTCGCCTACGTGGTCGCCGCCACCGCCGCGCCCGCCCTGATGGCCCGGCCCGTGGTGGGCGCGGTCAACGTGGCCATGCTGGCGGGGCTCGGCCAGTTCCTCACCACCTTCCTGCTGACCTGGGCCTACGCCCGGCACGCGCGACTGCGCCGGGACCGGGCCGCGCTCGATCTGCGCTGGACCGTCTTCGAGCAGGAACGCGGCCAGGAGCGGAGCCGGGCGAGGGGGGCCGGCCGGTGACCACCGAACACCAGACCCTCGCGCTGATCCTGTTCAGCGTCTTCATCGCGGTGACCCTGGGCATCACCACCTGGGTCAGCCGGAACCGGCACGGGTCGGCCGAGGAGTTCTACGCGGGCGGCCGGCTGTTCTCCCCGATGGAGAACGGTTTCGCCATCGCCGGCGACTACATGTCCGCCGCCTCCTTCCTCGGCATCTCCGGCCTGATCGCCCTCTTCGGCTACGACGGCATGCTCTACTCCGTGGGGTTCCTCGTCGCCTGGCTGGTGGTGCTGTTCCTGGTCGCCGAACTGGTGCGCAACTGCGGGCGCTTCACCCTCGCCGACGTGGTCGCCGCCCGGATGAGCGAGCGTCCGGTGCGGATCGCGGCCGGCACCTCCTCGGTCGTCGTCTCGGTGCTCTACCTGGTGGCGCAGATGGTCGGCGCGGGCAGCCTGGTCGGCCTGCTGCTCGGCAGTTCGAGCGCGGCGGCCCGGACCCTGACCGTGATCGGGGTGGGCGCGCTCATGGTCGTCTACGTGTCCTTCGGCGGGATGCGGGCCACCACCTGGATCCAGATCGTGAAGGCCGTCCTGCTGATGGGCGGGGCGATCACCCTGACCGTGCTCGTGCTGCTGCGCTTCCACGGGAACTTCGACCAGCTGCTCACCAGTGCCGCCGACCGCAGCGGGCACGGGTCCAGGTTCCTCGGCCCCGGCCTCAAGTACGGCGGGGACTGGACCGCTCGCGTCGACTTCATGAGCCTCGGTCTCGCGCTGGTCCTCGGGACCGCCGGGCTGCCCCACATCCTGTCGCGCTTCTACACGGTGCCCACCGCGCGGGCGGCGCGCCGCTCCGTGGTGTGGGCGATCGCGCTCATCGGCGGCTTCTACCTGATGACCATCGTGCTCGGCTTCGGGGCGGCGGCGCTGGTGGGCCCGGACCAGGTGCGGGCCTCCAACGCCTCCGGGAACACGGCCGTTCCACTGCTCGCGGCCTTCCTCGGCGGGGGCGCCGAATCCACCGGCGGCGCCGTGCTGTTCGCCTTCGTGGCGGCCATCGCCTTCGCCACCATCCTGGCCGTGGTCGCCGGCATCACCCTGGCCTCCTCGGCCTCCGTCGCCCACGACCTGTACGCCTCCCTCAAGCGGCGCCGCGCGAGGCAGCGCAGCGAGGTCACCGTGGCCCGGGCCGCGGCCGTCGGCATCGGGGCGGTGGCGATCGCCCTCGGACTGCTCGCCCAGGACCTCAACGTGGCGTTCCTGGTGGGACTGGCCTTCGCGGTGGCGGCCTCGGCGAACCTGCCGGTGCTCCTGTACTCGCTCTTCTGGCGCGGCTTCACGACGCGGGGAGCCGTCTGGTCGGTGTACGGGGGCCTGGTTCCGGCGGTGTTGCTGGTACTGGTCTCGCCGGTGGTGTCGGGCAGCCCGGAATCCCTCTTCCCGGGCGTGGACTTCCAGTACTTCCCGCTGCAGAACCCGGGGATCGTCTCGATCCCGCTCGGCTTCCTGGCGGGCTGGCTGGGCACGGTCACCTCGGACGAGGAGCCGGACGAGGCGAAGCACGCGCAGACGGAGGTCCGCTCCCTGACCGGCGCCGGAGCGGTCTGAGCGCCGTCAGACCGGCCCCTCCGACGGGAGCCAGGTGTAGCGGTGCTCGGGGCGGCCGGTCTCGCCGTAGCGCAGGGCCAGGGTCACGCGGCTGGTGCGTTCGAGCAGCTTCACGTAGCGCTGGGCGGTCTGGCGGCTGATGCCCGCGCGGTCGGCGATCTGCTGGGTGGACAGCGGGCCCTGTGCGGAGCGCAGGACCTGACGGACCAGTTCCGCGGTGGTCGGGGAGTGGCCCTTGGGGAGCTCGTTCGCGGGCCCCGCGGCGGCGAGGGCGCCGAAGATCCGGTCCACCTCGGCCTGTTCGGCCTCGCCACCCGTCTCCAGGGTGCGGCGCAGGGCCCCGTACGCCTCCAGCCGGGTGCGCAGCCCGGCGAAGGTGAAGGGTTTGACCAGGTACTGGAGGGCGCCCAGGCGCATCGCGGCCTGCACGGTGGCGAGGTCGCGGGCGGCCGTGACCATGATCACGTCGGTGTGGTGGCCGAGCTGGCGCAGGCGCCGGACCAGGTCCAGGCCGTTCTCGTCGGGGAGGTAGTGGTCCAGGAGGACCAGGTCGACCGCCCGGGAGGTGAGGAACTCCAGGGCCTCGGCCGCCGAATGGGCCTGGGCAGTCACCCGGAAACCGGGAACCTTCGCCACGTACGCCGCGTTGATCCGGGCAACACGCATGTCGTCGTCGACGACCAATACGTGGATCGGGGTCCCGTTCACCGCCTCGTTCATCGCAGGGCCTCCGGGAGTACGACGGAGAATGCCGCCCCTCCGTCCGCTGCTTCACCGGCCCGGGCGCTGCCACCCTGCCGCTCCGCGAGGCGGCGTACGAGGGCGAGGCCTAGCCCCCGCTCGCGAAGGGCGCTGGGCTGCTTGGTCGACCAGCCCTCGGTGAAGATCTGCTCGCGGCGCGCGGCGGGCACTCCGGGGCCGCTGTCGCGCACCCGGAGCACGGCGGTACGGCCCTCCGCGCGCAGCTCCACCTCGACCAGGGGCGCCGTCGAACCGGCGGCGGCGTCCAGGGCGTTGTCCACCAGGTTGCCCACGATCGTGACGAGGCCGCCCGGGTCCACCAGGCGGTCGGGGAGGAGGGTGGTCTCGGCCAGCCGCAAGGGGACGCCGCGTTCGGCCGCGACGGTCGCCTTGCCCACGAGAAGGGCGGCCAGCAGCGGGTCGTGGACCTTCTCGGTGACCTGTTCGGCGGTCGTGCGGTGCACGTCGGCGACCTCGGTGACGAACGCCACCGCCTCCTCGTGCAGGCCCAGTTCCAGCAGGCCGAGGAGGCTGTGGAGGCGGTTGGCGTGCTCGTGGTCCTGGGCGCGCAAGGCGTCGATGAGGCCGCGGGTGGAGTCGAGTTCGCGGCCGAGGCGTTCCAGCTCGGTGCGGTCGCGCAGGGTGGCGACGGCGCCGCCGTCCTCGGTGGGCATGCGGTTGGCGACCAGCACACGGGGGCCCTGGACGGTGAGCAGGTCGCGGCCGGTGACGCGGCCCGACAGCACGTCGGCGGTGCGGCCGGCGCCGAGTACGTCGTCCAGGGGGCGTCCCGCCAGGGTGCCGGCGGAGTCCGGGGCGAGACCCAGCAGCCGGGCGGCCTCGTCGTTCACGAGCCGGACCCGGCCCTCGCGGTCGAGGGCGATGACGCCCTCGCGGATGGAGTGCAGCATCGCCTCGCGTTCGGCGAGCAGGCCGGAGATGTCGGAGAAGGCCAGGTCGCGGGTCTGGCGCTGGATCCGGCGGGAGAGGAGACAGGCGGCCAGGGCGCCCGCGGCCAGTGCGCCGCCCGCGTAGGCGAGCAGGCCCGGGATGGCGCCGAGCAGCCGGTCGCGGACGCTGTCGTAGGCGATGCCCACCGAGACGGCGCCGACGATCTCGCCGTCGGCGGCGACCAGCGGGACCTTGCCGCGCGCGGAGCGTCCCAGGGTGCCGTCGTCGATCTCCATGACCTCGCGGCCCGCCAGCGCGGCGCTCGGGTCGGTGGAGACGGGCAGCCCGATCCGGTCGGCGCTCGGGTGCGAGCGGCGGATGCCGTCCAGGCCGAGGACGACCACGTACTCGGCCCCGGTGGCCCGGCGGATCCGCTCGGCGGAGGACTGTACGGGGCTGTCCGGCGAGATTCCGGTGTCCAGGAGGTCGGCGGCCAGCGAGGGATCGGCCGCGGCGCTCTGCGCGATCGCGAGGGCGCGCCGCATGGCCTGGTCGTCGAGCTGAGCGCTCAGCGGTGCCAGGAAGAGTCCGGTCGCCAGGACGGCGACCCCGGCGGCGATGGCCAGCTGGGTCAGCAGGATCTGGGAGACGGCCCGTCTGGGCAGCCCGAGGCGCCGAGCGCTCATGAGGGGGAACCGCATGGGCAGCAACGGTAGGTCGGGCCCGGCAGGAGCGGAACGTCTACGGCGAGCTTGTCGGGTTCGCCACTTCCGTCATGTTCGGACCGTGGCGCACGGCTCACCGCGGGTGAAGAGGCGTCACGGCATCGGCTGGGGCGGGCGGGGCCCGTGGTACTGCCCGCTCGGCCGCATCCGCAGCGGCCGCTCCTGGTACTCCTCCAGGGCGTGTGCCATCCAGCCCGCCGTGCGGGCCACGGCGAAGACCGTCTCCCCGGCCTCCGCCGCCATCCCGCACGACACGGTCAGCACCGCCAGCGCCAGGTCCACATTGGCGTGCAGTCCGCCCTGCCGGGCCATCACCGCGGCCACCTCGCGCGCCGCGCCCAGGGCGGGAGCGGCCTGTTCCAGTCCCTCCAGCCGGGTGAACAGCGCCCGCGCGCGCGGGTCCTCGCCCTGGTACAGGCGGTGTCCGAGCCCCGGGACCCGGCGCCCGGCCCGCAGGTACTCCGCCACCACCGGCGCCGCCCCGCCCTGTTCCAGCACCTCCACCAGCATCCGGTGCGCGAGCCGCCCGGCCGCGCCGTGCAGGGGCCCTTCGAGCGCGCCGAGCCCGGCGGACACCGCCGCGTACGGATGGGCCCGCGCCGAGGCGGCCACCCGTACGGCCAGGGTGGAGGCGGCCAGGTCGTGGTCGACCAGCAGCGCCAGCGCCAGGTCGAGCACGGCCAGGGCGTCCGGGTCCGGCTCCTCGGCCGTCAGCCGGGACCACAGCTGCCGCGCGATCCGGCCGTCGCCGGCCCACTGGGCCGCGCCCACCACGGGGAGCGCGCCGACCAGCGTGGGAATCAGGCAGCGTACGGAGCCGAGTACCGCCTCCTCGGACAGGTCGAAGCGCAGCGGGTCCGCCACCGCGGCTGCGGCCACCGCCACCCGCAGCCGGTCGATGGGGCCGCCGTGGGCCGGCAGCGCGGCCACGGCCCGCCGGGCCGCCGCCAGGGCCTCCGGGGGAGCGGTGAACCGTGCCCCCCGCGCGACGGTCCCGGTCCAGAGCCACTCGGCGACCTCCTCGTATCGGTACTCCGAGGCCAGTGCCACGGCGTCCACGCCCCGGAAGTAGTACCGGTCCGGCTCGATGAGGGTGAGGGCCGTACGGACGGAGAGCTCTCCGGCGGGAGCCGCCGCCTCGCGCCGGCTCCGCCGGGCCAGGGCCTCCACCTCGGCCGCGTCGAAGCTGCTGCCCCGGCCGGCCGGATCGCGGCGGCTGCTGAGCTGGCCCCGGCTGACGTACGCGTACACCGTCGCCGGTTTCACTCCGAGTACCCGCGCCGCCTCCTGTGTGCTGAGCCTGCGCCCGCCGTCCCTCTCGTCGCTCATGACGAACACCCTACAGATGGATTGCTGTATTGATTCAATCAACATTGACAAGGATTCAATCCATCATGGATGGTCGATCCATGAACACCACCGACAGCACCATCGAAGGACCGCGCGGCCTCGCGGGGGTCGTGGTCACCGAAACCGAGCTGGGAGACGTCCGGGGCCGCGAGGGCTTCTACCACTACCGGCAGTACTCGGCCGTCGAGCTCGCCGCCCGCCGCAGCTTCGAGGACGTCTGGCACCTGATGTTCCGCGGCACACTGCCCGCCGACGCCGCCGAGCGGGCCGCCTTCGCCGCCGAGACCGCCGCACTGCGCCCGCTGCCCGGGGAGGTACGGGACGCCCTGCCCGGCCTGGCCCGGGCCACCCGGCTCTCCGGCCCGCTGGCCGGACTGCGCACCGCCCTCTCACTGCTCGGCGCCTCCGCCGGCTTCCGCCCGGTGTACGACCTGGACCCCGCCCGCCGGGCCGCCGACGCCCTGGCCGCCTGCGCCGCCGTACCGACCCTGCTGACCGCGTTGCACCGGCTCGGGCAGGGGCTGGAGCCCGTCGAGCCGCGCGAGGACCTCCCGTACGCCGCCAACTACCTCTACATGCTGACCGGCCGGCAGCCCGGCCCGGTCGAGACCCGCGCGGTCGAGCGGTACCTGATATCCACCGTCGACCACGGCTTCAACGCCTCGACCTTCACCGCGCGCGTCATCGCCTCCACCGGCGCCGACGTCGCCGCCTGCCTCACCGGGGCGATCGGCGCGCTCTCCGGCCCGCTGCACGGCGGCGCGCCCAGCCGCGCCCTGGACACCCTCGATGCCATCGGCACCGTGGACCGGATCGGGCCGTGGATCCGCGAACGGGTCCTGGCGGGCGACCGGATCATGGGCTTCGGCCATCCCGTCTACCGCACCGAGGACCCCCGCTCGCGCATGCTGCGCGAGATCGCCCTCCAGTTCGGCGGGCCCCTCGTGGACTTCGCCGTCGAGGTCGAGCGTCAGGTCGAGGAGATCCTCGCCGAGCTCAAGCCCGGCCGCGAGCTGCACACCAACGTGGAGTTCTACGCGGGCGTGGTCATGGAGCTGTGCGGACTGCCGCGCGAGATGTTCACCCCGACCTTCTGCGCGGCCCGCGTGGTCGGCTGGAGTGCGAACATCCTCGAACAGGCCGCCGATTCGAAGATCATCCGCCCCGCCGCCCGGTACAGCGGTCCCACCCCGCCCCAGCCCGTGCCGTTGATCGACTGATCGACAGGCGGAGCCTGGATACGATCGACAGGGTGAACAGCAGGCAGCCCATCCCCGTCATCGTCCTCGCCGGTTTCCTCGGATCCGGCAAGACCACCGTGCTGAACCACCTCCTCGCCGACCGCGGGGGCACCCGGATCGGGGTCGTCGTCAACGACTTCGGATCGATCGAGATCGACGCGATGTCGGTGGCCGGACAGGTCGGGGACTCGATGGTCTCCCTCGGCGGCGGCTGCCTGTGCTGCGCCGTCGACGGCAGCGAGCTGGACGCGTACCTGGAGAAGCTCTCCGCGCCCGTCCACCGCATCGACGTGATCGTCATCGAGGCGAGCGGACTGGCCGAGCCCCAGGAGATGATCCGGATGCTCATGGCCAGCGAGAACCCCGCCATCCGCTACGGCGGGCTGGTGCAGGTCGTGGACGCGGCCGAATTCGACGCGACGCGGGACGCGCACCCCGAGACCGACCGCCACCTCGCCGTCGCGGACCTGGTGGTGCTCAACAAGACCGACCGCGTCGACGCCGGCGAACGGGCCCGGATCGAGAGGGAACTCGACGCGCTCTGCGCCCCCGGCACCCCGGTCGTGGGCGCCGACCACGGGCGGATCGACCCGGAACTGCTCTTCGACCGGCGCCCCTGGACCGAGACCCGGGGGCAGCTCTCCTTCGAGGACCTCCTCGCGGAGGCCGAGGGCCACGACCACTGCGCCCACGCGCACGCCGTTTACGAGAGTACGGAGTTCGTCTCCGACCAGGCACTCTCCCCGCGCCGGTTCATCGACTTCCTCGACCGGCGGCCGGCCGGGCTCTACCGGATCAAGGGCTACGTGTGGTTCGGGGTCCCGGGCCACGAGGAGAAGTACGAGGTCCACGCGGTCGGCCGGTTCCTCCGCTTCGCCCCGCAGCCCTGGGGACGGGGCGAGGCCAGGCTGACGCAGCTGGTCCTGATCGGCGCCGGCACCGACGGCCCGGGGCTGGTACGGGAGTTGGAGGCCTGCCGAGAGGAGGCCCCGCAGGACGCGTCACCCGAGAGCATGTGGGGCGTGCTGCGGTACGTCGCCGAGCCCCGGCCCGCGGCCGGTCCGGAAACCGAAGCCGGTCCGGAAACCGAAGCCGGTCCGGAAACCGAAGCCGAGCCGGAAGCCGAAGCCGAGCCGGAGTCCGGGCTCGGCGCGGAGGTCCAGGACGTCCGGTGACCTGACCGGGACACCGACAGGGCCGCCGACCGGGCCGCCGGGCCATCCCGCTCAGACCGCGAGAACCGTCTCGCGCAGGAAGCCGATCAGCAGGTCCGTCACCGCGGCGGGCCGCTCCAGGCTGGGGAGATGGCCGGCCCAGGGCAGTTCGACGTGCCGGGTGTCGCCGAGCAGACCCGGCAGCCGAGCCGCGATCTGCCGGAAGTCCGCCAGGTCGAGGCCGCCCGAAAGCGCCAGACCGGGTGCCTTGACCGCTGACAGTTCGATGTCCACGTTCTTCCGGCCGGCCCCCTCGGGGGCGGCCAGTTGCACCTCGAAGGCACGCCGCTGCATCGCGCGCACCTCGTCCCGGACCGCTTCCCCGGCGTCCGGCCCCAGGAAGGTGTCCACGTTCAGCTCCACGGCCCCCTCGATGTCACCCGCCTCGATCAGCGCGTCCTCGCGCTCGCCGAACGCGCGCAGCTCATCGCCCGGTTCGTGCCCGGGCAGCCCGGAGCACAACAACGCCATGGCGGACACCCGCTCCGGACGGCGTGCGGCGATCTCCACGGCAACGCGCCCGCCGTACGAGGAGGCGATCAGCGCCGCCTGCTCGATACCGAGGGAGTCCAGCAGGTCCAGTACGTCCTCCGCGTCGTTGTGTCGCCGAGCCGGCAAGGGGCTCTGGCCGAAGCCCCGGAAGTCGCAACGCACCACCCGATATCCGGCATCGACCAGGGCCGGCCACTGCGGGTCCCACATTCGTCGGTCACAAACGGCGGAGTGCAGCAGCACCACCGCGGGGCCGTCTCCGGCTGCGTCGTAGGCAAGAGTCATGCGGCAGACCCTAGGCGACCTCGACGCCGTACTCGCGCAGCAGGTCCCCCAGGCCGCCCCGGTAGCCCTTGCCGCCGATCACGAAGTCCCAGTCGCCGTTCGGCCGGCGCCGGAACGAGCCGAGCACCAGCGCCGTCTCGCCGGCGCGCCCGTCGGAGACCTCCAGCCGGCCCAGTTCCTCCCCGCCGGCCGACAGCAGGCGGATGTGGGCGTCGGTGAACCCGGCGAGGTCGGCGTGCGGATCGACCTCCGGATCGATCGCGGCCACCAGGACCAGGCGGTCGGCCTGCGAGGGCAGGGAGTCGAAGGAGACCTCGAGGGCGGCCTTGTCGGGCCCCGCGTGCGCGCGGGCCCGTACCGAACCGTCCGGGGTCCGCGGGTTGTTGAAGAAGACGAAGTGGTCCTCGCTGAGCACCCGGTTGCCCGTGCAGACGAGCGCGCACACGTCGAGGGCGACCGCACTCGACCAGGACATGCCGAGCACGTTGTGATCCGCCGAAGGAGCGGGCTCGGGCGTCCGCTGCGACGCCTGACCACCCCCGAGACGGCCGCGCAACCCGTACTGGTGCAGCAGTTCCACGAGCTGGACGCCGGAAACCAGCTCCAGCGGCTTGCCGTTGGCGAAGGTGTACGACCCGGGACCGAAGGAAGCGGTGGTGACCAGCACCCCCTTGTTCGCCCCCTTGTCCTGGACCGTGCCGTACAGGTCGCGTACCGCCGTGGGCGGCACGGTGTTGCGGTAGCGCTTGACCTGCACCACGATCTGCCCGCCCCGGATCGGTGCCGGGTCCCTCGCCTCGACGTCGACTCCGCCGTCGCCCGACCGCTGGGTGGTCACCGCCTCCATGCCCATCGCCCGGAACAGCTCCGCCACCAGGTTCTCGAAGGCGATCGGGTCCATCTCGAAGAGGTCGGGCTCGTCCTCGTCGCCGTTCGCGTGCCCGCCGTGGCTGACGACACCGCCCACCTCGCCGGGACGACGCCCGGGGCGCACTGCGGTCAGCTGGTCGGGCCGTGCAGAGAGCTGCCCGCGCAACCCGTCGACCAGGCAGTCCACGGCGCTGACCTGCTCAAGCCGCAACCCTGCGAAGGCGGACCGGGCCGCCGACATCGAGGCGAGCACGATCCGCGCCTCCTGCCCCGTCACCGGATCGTGGTCGTCCACGAAGCCGTTGACCACGACCGACTCCAGTACGCCGAACTCGTCCGCGGCGTACAGGTCGCGGACCACCAGCAGTACGCACTGCGCCAGCAGGTCCCGGTACAGCGCCCGCCGCTGTGTGACCGGGCGGGCCGTCTCCTTGTCCTGGTCCGTGCTCTGCACGTACCGCACCGACTTGGCCGCGGGTATCACCGCGTACCCCGGCAGCTCCCAGTCCAGCACGAGCTGGCGCGCACCCGGGTCGTACGCGGCCGCGAGCTGCCTCGGCAGCGACTCGGGCCACGCGGTGGAGGCGTAGAGGGCGGCGGAGAAGTACTCCACCACGGCCTCGGCGTCGCCCGCGCGCAGGGACCCCGCCAGCTCGGTGAGGCCGCTGTTGTGCGCCCGGATCCCGGCGAGCTGCTCCGCCGCCCACCGGTCGTACTGCTGCCGGTACGCCGCCAGCTGCTGCTGGCGCTGCGTCTCCGCGGCGTGCGCCGACTGCCAGGCCTGCGTGTACCGGGCGTGTGCCTCGCGCTCGGCCTGCACGCGCCGGTTCGAGCCGAGCGTCCAGCCCGTGCTCTGCTGCTGGAACTGGTGCAGCTGCGGCATCGGCACGGGGTGGGCCAGCGTGCCCGGATTGAAGGGTTCGAGCTGCTCGGGCCGGACCAGCCCGGCCATGCGGAACGCCGGTGCCCCACACCCGGCGGCCAGCAAGCCCTGCAGTACGGCGACTTCCGCCTCGATGCGTTCCGTACGCCGCCGTGCCTCGGCGTCGCGGTACTGCCTGTCGGCGGTGCGCTGGCTCTGCCTCCGGCGTTCCGCCTCGCGGTGCTGGATCTGCTGCGTCTGCTGCATGCGGCGCTGGGCCTCGGCCCAGTCCCCGATCACTCCACCCGACCGACGACTCATCAGCTCTGTGTTCTCCCGCCCCACCCGACAGTGCCAAGAGGGAAAACACTAGTCGCCATTCGGGTGGTACGTCCCCCGGACGTACCACCCGAATGACCGCGTACTTCCTACAGCGCGGACCCCGCCAGCGCCGCGACGGACGCGGGCAGCGCCGCGCCCGAGCCGTCCCGGCGCGGGTCCACGGCCGGCAGCTCCGCCGGAGTGCCGTTCGCCGCGGCCGCGCGGACGGGGGAGCCGCCCGCCCAGGCCAGCACGAGCACGTCCTCGCCCTTCAGGAACCGCTGGCAGCGCACACCACCGGTGGCCCGGCCCTTGCGCGGGTACTGGTCGAAGGGGGTCAGCTTCCCGGACAGCAACGAGTCGTCCAGCGTGCCCTGCGCGCCCGCCACGGTGAACACCACGGCGTCCCGGCCGGGGTCGACCGCCGAGAAGTGGATCACCTTGGCGTTCTCGGCGAGCTTGATGCCCGCCATGCCGCCCGCCGGACGGCCCTGCGGGCGCACCTGGCCCGCCGGGTAGCGCAGCAGCTGGGCGTCGTCGGTGATGAAGACCAGGTCCTCCTCGCCCGTGCGCAGTTCCACCGCGCCGACGATCCGGTCACCGTCCTTGAGGGTGATGACCTCCAGCTCTTCCTTGTTGGCCGGGTAGTCCGGCACGACGCGCTTGACCACGCCCTGCTCGGTGCCCAGCGCCAGGCCCTGGGAGGACTCGTTCAGCGAGATCAGGCAGATCACCTTCTCGTCGGCCTCCAGCCCGGAGAGGAACTCCGAGACCGGGGCGCCACCCGCCAGGTTGGGCGCGGCATGGGTGTCCGGCAGCTGCGGCAGGTCGATCACCGAGAGCCGCAGCAGCCGCCCGTACGAGGTGACCGCGCCGACCTCGGCCCGGGCGGTAGCGGTGACCTGCGAGACGATCAGGTCGTGCTTGGCCCGGGCGCCGCCTTCCGCCTCGGGCAGGGGTTCGCCGGTCACGGTGCGCGCCAGCAGGCCCGTCGAGGACAGCAGCACGCGACACGGGTCGTCCGCGACCTCCAGCGGAACCGCCCCGACCGCCGTGCCCGCCGACTCCAGCAGGACCGTACGGCGCTCGGTGCCGAACTTCTTCGCGACCGCGGCCAGTTCCGTGGAGACCAGCTTGCGCAGCTCGGTGTCGGAGTCCAGGATCCCGGTGAGCTCGTCGATCTCGCCGGTCAGCCGGTCGCGCTCGGACTCCAGCTCCAGCCGGTCGAACTTGGTGAGCCGGCGCAGCGGGGTGTCCAGGATGTACTGCGTCTGGATCTCGCTCAGCGAGAACCGCTCGATCAGCCGGGCCTTGGCCTGCGCGGAGTTCTCGCTGTCCCGGATGAGGCGGATGACCTCGTCGATGTCGATGAGCGCCACCAGCAGGCCCTCGACCAGGTGCAGCCGGTCCCGGCGCTTGGTGCGGCGGAACTCGCTGCGGCGCCGGACGACCTCGAAGCGGTGGTCGAGATAGACCTCCAGCAGCTCCTTGAGGCCCAGCGTCAGCGGCTGCCCGTCCACCAGCGCCACGTTGTTGATGCCGAAGGACTCCTCCATCGGCGTCAGCTTGTAGAGCTGCTCCAGCACGGCCTCCGGGTGGAAGCCGTTCTTGATCTCGATGACCAGGCGCAGACCGTGCGCGCGGTCGGTGAGGTCCTTGACGTCGGCGATGCCCTGGAGCTTCTTCGAGCCGACCAGGTCCTTGATCTTGGCGATGACCTTCTCGGGACCGACCGTGAAGGGCAGTTCCGTGACGACCAGGCCCTTGCGGCGCGCCGTCACGTTCTCCACGGCCACCGTCGCGCGGATCTTGAAGGTGCCGCGGCCGTTCTCGTACGCGTCCTTGATCCCGGACAGGCCCACGATCCGGCCGCCGGTGGGCAGGTCGGGACCCGGCACGAAGCGCATCAGCGCCTCCAGGTCCGCCTGCGGGTGGCGGATCAGGTGGCGGGCGGCCGCGATGACCTCGCCGAGGTTGTGCGGGGGCATGTTGGTGGCCATGCCGACCGCGATCCCGGACGCGCCGTTGACCAGCAGGTTCGGGTACGCGGCGGGCAGTGCGACCGGCTCCCGCTCCTGGCCGTCGTAGTTGGCGGTGAAGTCGACGGTGTCCTCGTCGATCGACTCCGTCATCAGCGACGTGGCGTCGGCCATCTTGCACTCGGTGTACCGCATGGCGGCCGGCGGGTCGTCGTTGCCGAGCGAGCCGAAGTTGCCGTGGCCGTCGACCAGCGGCAGCCGCATGGAGAACGGCTGGGCCATGCGGACGAGCGCGTCGTAGATCGAGGCGTCACCGTGCGGGTGGAGCTTGCCCATGACCTCCCCGACGACACGGGCGCACTTCACGTAGCCGCGGTCGGGGCGCAGCCCCATCTCGTTCATCTGGTAGACGATGCGGCGGTGCACCGGCTTCATGCCGTCCCGGGCGTCGGGCAGGGCGCGGGAGTAGATCACCGAGTACGCGTACTCGAGGAAGGAGCCCTGCATTTCGTCGACGACGTCGATGTCGAGGATCTTCTCCTCGAAATCCTCCGGCGGCGGGGTCTTCGTGCTGCGGCGGGCCATCGCTGCGCGGCTCCTTAACCAAGAATGGGGTGTGCTGGGTGTCTGGCGGGACTGCTGGGGTCTGGCTGGGTCTGGCCGGTCTTGCCGGGTCGGGCGGGTGTCCGGACGGGGTACGACGCGGACCATTGTGGCCCGAGGCACCGACAACGCCGACTCCGACCCCGGGGGAGTGACCCGGGAACTTATCCGGCGGCCGACGCGCTTGCATACAGTGGCAGGTCTGACAGAAATCTCTGCATCGCGATCGAAGGGACCACATGCCCATGGGTCACACGGCCACAGCCCAGGCCGGCTCCGGCGGCCTGACAGCGACCGAGCACCGGCTGGCCAACGGCCTGCGCGTGGTGCTCTCCGAGGACCACCTGACCCCGGTCGCCGCGGTCTGCCTCTGGTACGACGTCGGTTCGCGCCACGAAGTCAAGGGGCGTACCGGCCTTGCTCACCTCTTCGAGCACCTGATGTTCCAGGGTTCGGCGAGCGTACCGGGCAACGGCCACTTCGAGCTGGTCCAGGGAGCCGGCGGCTCCCTCAACGGCACCACCAGTTTCGAGCGCACCAACTACTTCGAGACGATGCCGACCCACCAGCTGGAGCTGGCGCTCTGGCTGGAAGCGGACCGGATGGGGTCCCTGCTGGCCGCCTTGGACGACGAGTCCATGGAGAACCAGCGCGACGTCGTCAAGAACGAGCGCCGCCAGCGGTACGACAACGTCCCGTACGGCACGGCCTTCGAGAAGCTGACGGCCCTGGCGTACCCCGAGGGCCACCCGTACCACCACACCCCCATCGGCTCCATGGCCGACCTGGACGCCGCCTCCCTGGAGGACGCGCGCAGCTTCTTCCGTACGTACTACGCGCCCAACAACGCGGTGCTCTCGGTCGTCGGTGACATCGACCCCGAGCAGACGCTCGCCTGGGTCGAGAAGTACTTCGGCACCATCCCCGCGCACGACGGCAAGCAGCCGCCCCGCGACGGCTCCCTGCCCGACATCATCGGGGAGCAGCTGCGCGAGGAGATCGTCGAGGAGGTGCCGGCGCGGGCGCTGATGGCCGCCTACCGGCTGCCGCACGACGGTTCCCGCGAGTGCGACGCCGCCGACGTGGCGCTGACGATCCTGGGCGGCGGGGAGTCCTCGCTGCTGCACAACCGGCTGGTACGCCGTGACCAGACGGCCGTCGCGGCCGGCTTCGGCATGCTGCGCCTGGCCGGCGCGCCCTCGCTGGGCTGGCTGGACGTCAAGACCTCCAGCGGCGTGGAGATCCCCGCCATCGAGGCGGCCGTGGACGAGGAGCTCGCGCGGTTCGCCGCCGAGGGCCCGACGGCCGAGGAGATGGAGCGGGCCCAGGCGCAGCTGGAGCGCGAGTGGCTGGACCGGCTGAGCACGGTGGCCGGCCGCGCCGACGAACTGTGCCGCTTCGCGGTGCTCTTCGGCGACCCGCAGCTGGCGCTGACCGCCGTCCAGCGCGTCCTCGACATCACCGCCGAGGAGGTGCAGGCCGTGGCCGCGGCCCGACTGCGCCCGGACAACCGCGCGGTGCTCGTCTACGAGCCGATCGCGGCAGACGACGACGAGAACGACGAGTCCGACGAGAACGAGGGGGCGGAGCAGTGAGCGACACCGCAGCCGTCACGATGACCTTCCACCCGCGCCCGCAGGCCGGCGAGCCGCAGCCGTGGGCCTTCCCGGCCCCCGACCGCGGGGAACTGTCCAACGGGCTGACCCTGCTGCGCTGCCACCGGCCGGGCCAGCAGGTGATCGCGGTCGAGGTCAATCTCGCCGCCCCGCTCGACGCCGAGCCCGCGGGCCTGGACGGCGTGGCGACCATCATGGCGCGGGCGCTCTCCGAGGGCACCGACAAGCACTCCGCCGAGGAGTTCTCGGCCGAGCTGGAGCGCTGCGGCGCCACCCTCGACGCGCACGCCGACCACCCGGGCATCCGGGTCTCCCTGGAGGTCCCGGCCTCCCGGCTGGCCAAGGCGCTGGGCCTGCTCGCCGAGGCGCTGCGCGCCCCCGCGTTCGCCGACGCCGAGGTGGACCGCCTGGTCCGCAACCGGCTCGACGAGATCCCGCACGAGCTCGCGAACCCCCAGCGGCGCGCCGCCAAGCAGCTCTCCAAGGAGCTGTTCCCGGCGTCCCTGCGGATGTCCCGGCCGCGCCAGGGCACCGAGGAGACCGTCGCCCGGATCGACTCCGCCGCCGTGCGCGCCTTCTACGAGGCCCACGTACGCCCCGCCACCGCCACCGCGGTGGTCGTCGGCGACCTGACCGGCATCGACCTGGACGCCGTACTGGCGGACACCCTGGGCGCGTGGACGGGCAACACCGCCGCGGCCCTCCCGGTGCCGCCGGTGACCGCCGACGACACCGGCCGCGTGGTCATCGTGGACCGGCCCGGAGCGGTCCAGACGCAGCTGCTGATCGGCCGGATCGGGCCGGACCGCCACGACCAGGTCTGGGCGGCCCAGGTGCTGGGCACGTACTGCCTGGGCGGCACCCTCACCTCGCGCCTGGACAAGGTGCTGCGCGAGGAGAAGGGGTACACCTACGGCGTGCGCGCCTTCGGCCAGGTGCTGCGCTCCACCGCGGACGGCAAGGGCGCCTCGATGCTGGCCATCAGCGGCTCGGTGGACACCCCGAACACCGGTCCGGCACTGGAGGACCTCTGGAAGGTGCTGCGCACCCTCGCGGAGGGCGGTCTGACCGACGCCGAACGCGATGTGGCCGTACAGAACTTGGTGGGCGTGGCCCCGCTGAAGTTCGAGACGGCGGCCTCGGTCGCCGGCACCCTCGCCGACCAGGTCGAGCAGGAGCTGCCGGACGACTACCAGGCGCAGTTGTACGCGCGGCTGGCCGAAACGGGCACGGTGGAGGCGACTTCGGCGGCCGTGAAGGCCTTCCCGGCGGACCGCCTGGTCACGGTCCTGGTGGGCGACGCGGCAGTGATCGAGGAGCCGGTGCGCGCCCTCGGGATCGGGGACGTCACGGTCGTCACCAACTGACCTGTCGGTGATGGCCGGCTGACGGCCGACCGACGGATCGCGCAGGGGCTCTGGCAAGCTTATCCGCCGGAGCCCCTTTTGTCCGTTTGGTGGCTAGGTTGCTTGTATGCGGTGTGGCGTACGCAACAAAAAGGCGCGTCTGTTTGGCGATTGACTGATGATCCGCCTAGCGTCGGCCGTGCTGTCCGTCAGTTGTGCCCGCCGCATCCGCGGCACCGGACAGCGATCGCCGAGTCCCCGTCAGGCGCGAGCCTGGGGAGCCGGGGACCCACATGTGTCCCTGGGGTGAATCGGACCCCCTCGCAAGAGGAGGCCCGTAGGAGACCTTCCTGCTCCGAACCCGTCAGCTAACCCGGTAGGCGAGAAGGAAGGAAAGGATCAAACCCTTCATGGCGTTTGGCAGTCGTCCCGCTGGTACCGGTAAGCACCGTGGCTCCAGCCGTCTGAGCAAGAAGACCGCCGGTTACGCCGGTATCGCCGCGATCGCCACCACGGGTGTCGTCGGCTCCCTCGCCGCCCCGGCCTTCGCCGCGGACAACCACAGCAGCTCCGCCCCCGAGAACGGGCTGGGCGCCGTGGTCGTCGCCGAGGACCTCGCGGGTGACATCGCCGACCAGGCCGATTCCCAGCAGCGCGCCGCCGAGCACGCCGCCGCCAAGGCGCAGGCGGAGGCCGAGGCCAAGCAGAAGGCCGCCGAGTCCAAGCGCCTCGCCGAGGCCAAGGCGAAGGCCGAGCGCGACGCCGCCGAGCGTGCGGCCCGCGAGGAGGAGCGCAAGCGCCTCAACACCTTCGTCGCCCCCGTCGACGGCTCGTACGTCAGCACGCAGTACCACGCGGGCGGCGGCATGTGGTCCTCCGGCAGCCACACCGGCATCGACTTCCACGCGGCTTCCGGCAGCTCGGTCCACGCGGTGGGCTTCGGCACCGTCGTCGAGGCCGGCTGGGGCGGCGCCTACGGCAACAACGTCGTCATCAAGCACAACGACGGCACCTACACCCAGTACGGGCACATGACCTCGCTGAACGTCTCCGTCGGCGAGCAGGTCACCCCCGGCCAGCAGATCGGCCTGTCGGGCTCCACCGGCAACTCCAGCGGCCCGCACCTGCACTTCGAGGCCCGCACGGGCTCGCAGTACGGCTCGGACATCGACCCGATCGCGTACCTGCGCTCGCACGGCGTCAGCCTCTGACTCCGTCCCGCACCTTTTCCGAAGGCCCCGGCTCCCCGAGCCGGGGCCTTCGTGTTGCGTCTCTGTGCAAATGTTTCGCATTTCCGGGCGCTCTCGGAAATTATCGTGTGTTGCAATAGAGTCGCAGCACGCGCATGCGTGCGTGCAATGACGCTGGCAGTCGGAAATAGGCGGAGGTCCGGTCTTGCGTATTCCTGCGCACGCGGTATGCACAGCAATCCGCGACGACATCGTCTCCGGGGTGTTCGAGCCGGGCAGCCGGCTGACCGAGGAGGTGCTGGCCCGCCGGTACGGGGTCTCGCGCGTCCCGGTCCGCGAGGCGCTGCGGACCCTGGAGTCCGAGGGCTTCGTGACGACGCGGCGCCACGCGGGGGCCTGTGTGGCCGAACCGACCGAGCAGGAGGCCGGGGACCTCCTGGAGGTACGGATGCTCCTGGAGCCCCTGGCGGCCGCCCGGGCCGCCCGGCGGCGCACCGAGGCGCACCTCAAGGTGCTGCGCGGGCTGGTCAGGCTGGGGCAGGAGCGGGCCAGGCGGGGCCAGGGGGAGGATCTGCGGTCCCTGGGCGGCTGGTTCCACGAGACGCTCGCCCAGGCCTCCGGCAGCCCCGGGCTGGTCGCGCTGCTCACGCAGATGCGGCACAAGGTGGCGTGGATGTACGTGGTGGAGGCGCCGGCGCGGCCGGTGGAGTCCTGGGCGGAGCACGGGGCGATCGTGGACGCGGTGGCGCGCGGGGACGCGGAGCGGGCGCGGGCGCTGACCGCGCTGCACGCCGACCGCGCGGCGGGGGCGCACCGGCTGCGGCTCCGTCCGGCGGTGAGTACTTCGCAACCTGCCGTAAACATGTCGAGCGGCCGGCATTAACAGGAGCCGTATACAAAGGGTGGCATCGCGTGAATTCGCCGTGCAGGGGTGGGGCGAATTTATGGCGTGAATTCGCCCTGCCGCTGTGCGGTGATTCCTGCGGGGCTGAATTCCGGTGCGCCGGTATTCGGGCGGGACTGTTTCCCCGCCGCGGGGCTCCGATTCCCGTGCGAACGACGAAGCCGCGGCTCCCGGAGGATGGGGGCCGCGGCTTCGCCGTGGGTGACGCATGTGGTGCGTGGTGCGCGTGGTGTGCGCGGGGTCGAACCCGAAGGGTCACACGGTCTCGGGGAGCTCCTCGAGACCCTCGGCGACCAGCTTCGCGAGGCGGTCCAGTGCGGCGTCCGCACCCTCGGCCTCGGAGGCGAGGACGATCTCCTCGCCGCCCTGGGCGCCCAGGCCCAGGACCGCCAGCATGGAGGCGGCGTTGACGGGGTCGCCGCCGGACTTCGCGATGGTCACCGGGACGCCGGAAGCGGTCGTCGCACGGACGAAGATCGAGGCGGGACGAGCGTGCAGGCCCTCGGCCCAGCCGACGTTGACGCGGCGCTCTGCCATGGTGATGCCCTTCAGGTTCTTACGGTTGTCTAGACCAGTCTCTCACGACGCCCGGAATGCTCCGACCGGCCTTCGGCACGGATCTGCCGCCGTTCGACCTTCCCCAGCTTGCACTTGTTTGTCCCGGGTTGCCTCATGCGCCGCGCGGGGGCTGCGCGGCCCCTCCCGGCCTTAAGGTGGCCCCATGACCATCGAGTCGGATCCCTCGTACCCGGCCCACTGGGAAGCCGATGTCGTCCTCCGTGACGGCGGCACCGCCCGGATCAGGCCCATCACCACCGAGGACGCGGGCCGGCTCGTCAGCTTCTACGAGCAGGTCTCCGACGAGTCGAAGTACTACCGGTTCTTCGCCCCCTACCCCCGGCTCTCCGACCGCGACGTGCGCCGCTTCACCCACCACGACTACGTGGACCGGGTCGGCCTCGCCGCGACCATCGGCGGGGAGTTCATCGGCACCGTCCGCTACGACCGCATCGGCCCCGACGGCCGGCCCGCCTCCGCACCCGCCGACGAGGCCGAGGTCGCCTTCCTCGTCCAGGACGCCCACCAGGGCCGCGGAGTCGCCTCAGCCCTCCTCGAACACATCGGAGCGGTGGCCCGGGAGCGCGGCATCCGCCGGTTCGCCGCCGAGGTGCTGCCCGCCAACACCAAGATGATCAAGGTGTTCACGGACGTCGGCTACCAGCAGAAGCGCAGCTTCGAGGACGGCTCCGTCCACCTCACCCTCGACCTCGAACCCACCGCCGAGTCCCTCGCCGTGCAGCGCGCCCGCGAACAGCGCGCCGAGGCCCGCTCGGCGCAGCGGCTGCTGGCCCCCGGCTCGGTCGCCGTCATCGGGGTCAGCCGCTCCGGCGCCGGCGTGGGCGCGGCCGCGCTCCGCAACCTGCGCGACAGCGGCTTCCACGGCCACCTCTACGCCGTCAACGAGGCCGTCACGCGCGATCTGCTCGACGGCGTACGGGCCTACCGCACCGTCGGGGCCATCGAGGCCCCCGTCGACCTCGCCGTGATCGCCGTACCCGCCGAGCGGGTTCCCGACGCCGTGGCCGCCTGCGGCGAGCACGGGGTGCAGGGGCTCGTCGTCCTGTCCGCCGGATACGGGGAGAGCGGCCCCGACGGACTCGCCCGCCAGCGCGAACTCGTGCGGCAGGTGCGCTCGTACGGGATGCGGCTGATCGGACCGAACGCCTACGGGGTGATCAACACCGCGCCCGAGGTGGAGCTCAACGCCTCGCTGACGCCCGCGCCCATGCCGATGCGGGGCCGGATCGGCCTCTTCACGCAGTCCGGGGCGATCGGCATCGCCCTGCTCTCCGCGCTGCTGCGGCGCGGCGAGGGCCTGTCCTCCTTCGTCTCCGCGGGGAACCGGGCCGACGTCTCCGGCAACGACATCCTCCAGTACTGGTACGACGACGAGGCCACCGACGTCGCCCTCCTGTACCTCGAAACCCTGGGCAACCCGAGGAAGTTCACCCGCCTCGCCCGCCGGACGGCCGCGGTCAAGCCGGTGGTCGTCGCCAAGGGCGGCCGCCACACCCCGGCCGGACACGTCGTCCCCGACACCAGGCTGCCGGAGGCGACCGTGTCCGCCCTGCTGCGGCAGGCCGGCGTCATCCGGGTCGACACGGTCACGGAGCTGGTGGACGTCGGCCTCCTGCTGGCCGCGCAGCCGCTGCCCGCCGGGCCGCGGGTCGCCATCCTCGGGAACTCCGAGTCCCTCGGGGTGCTGACCTACGACGCCTGCCTGGCCCAGGGACTGCGGCCGTTGCCGCCGCTGGACCTGACGACGGCCGCCGCGCCGGAGGACTTCCGGGCCGCCCTGGCCGCCGCCCTCGCCTCCGACGACTGCGACGCGGTCGTGGTCACGGCCATTCCCTGGGTGAGCGAGCACGCCCTGGCCGACGACCTGGCCGACGCGCTGCGGGAGGCCGTGGCCGAGGTCCCGGGCAAGCCCGTGGCGGTGGTGCACGTGGAGCTCGGCGCGCTCGTCGAAGCCCTGTCCGCCACACGGGGCCTGCCCCACCCGGCGCCGCCCGGGAACGGGGACTCCGCCCCGGACCCCGCCCCCCAAGAGCCGGCGCGGCCGGTTCCGGCCCGCCCGGCGTCCGAGGACCGGATCCCCAGCTATCCCGCCGCCGAGCGGGCCGTGCGGGCCCTCGCCGAAGCCGTCCGGTACGGGCAGTGGCGCCGCGGCCTCGCCGAGGGCGGGTACGTCCCCGAGTTCGAGGACGTGGACGAGGCCGGGGCGGCGGCCCAGCTGGCCGGGCTGCTGGCCGCCGTCGACGACGGAGCCGTGCTGACCCTGGCGGAGTGGGACGCCCGCGAGCTGCTCGCCCGGTACGGGATCACCGTCCGCTCCGCCCTGCCCGCGCCCAGCGCCGACGCGGCGGTCCGGGCCGCCGCGATCCTGGGCTACCCGGTGGCCCTCAAGACCACCGCCCCGCACCTGCGCCACCGCGCCGACCTGGGCGGCGTACGGCTCGACCTCGCGAACGAGGCCGGGCTGCGGCGCTCGTACGAGGAGCTCACCGACCTGCTGGGCAAGCCGGCCGAGCTCCAGCCGGTGGTCCAGGCCATGGTGCCGCGGGGGGTCGACACCGTCGTCCGCTCCGTCATCGACCCGGCCGCGGGAGCCGTCCTCTCCTTCGGACTCGCCGGCGTCGCCTCCGAGCTGCTCGGCGACACCGCCCACCGGCTGGTTCCGGCCACCGACCGGGACGCCGCCGGACTGATCCGTTCCATCCGGGCCGCACCCCTCCTCTTCGGCTGGCGCGGCAGCGACCCCGTGGACACCGCCGCCCTGGAGGAACTGCTCCTGCGGCTGTCGCGCCTGGTGGACGACCACCCCGAGGTGATCGGGGTCTCCCTGGAGCCCGTCGTGGTCGCGGCCGAGGGCCTCTCCGTCCTCAGCGCCACCGTCCGCGTCGCGCACCCGCCCGCCCGCGGCGATCTCGGCCCGCGCACCCTCCCCAGTTACTGAGCGAGTACGACGCGGCCTGGGGGCCCCGTACGGGCCTTAGGATGGACCTCATGGCGAAATCCGGTACGACGACCCAGGGGCTGCGCACGGCGATCGAGCGCAGCGGCTACTACCCGGCCCTCGTGGCCGAGGCCGTGGAGGCCGCGGTGGGCGGCGAGCCGATCTCGTCATACCTGGTCCACCAGGAGACGACCTTCGACTCCAACGAGGTGCGCCGCCACGTCACCGTGCTGGTCCTCACCGGCAACCGGTTCATCGTCAGCCACACCGACGAGCAGGCCGCCGACGCCGGGTCCCCGTCCCCGTACGCGACCACCTCCACCGAGTCGGTCAAGCTGTCCAGCATCTCCTCCGTGGTGCTGAGCCGTGTCGTCGCCAACCCGGAGTCCTACACCCCGGGCACGCTGCCCCGCGAGGTCGTCCTGACCATCGGCTGGGGCGCGGTCTCGCGGATCGACCTGGAGCCGGCCGCCTGCGGCGACCCGAACTGCGACTCCGACCACGGCTACACCGGCAACTCCACCGCCGACGACCTCAGCCTGCGGGTCAGCGAGGCCGGTGACGGCCCCGAGGCGGTGCGCCAGACCCTGGTCTTCGCCCAGGCACTCTCCGAGGCCACGGCGGCGACGTCCACCTCCACCCCCGCCCGCTGATGGCGTACTCCGCCGCGCAGGACTGGCCCGAGCCGGAGCTGCTGGACCTGGCCGGTGCCCCGGTCCCGGAGTACGGCACCGGGTCCCTCGCCGACCTGCTGCCCACGCTCGTGGCCGGCCAGGGCGTCCCCGGTTTCACCGCCGCCATCTCCGAGCTGACCCCGGCCGACCGGAACTGTGTGTTCCTGGTCGACGGCATGGGCTGGGAGCAGATCAAGGCCCACCCGGACGAGGCCCCGTACCTCACCGCCCTCCTCGGCAGCTCGCGCGGCGGCACCGGCCGCCCGATCACCGCGGGCTTCCCGGCGACCACCGCCACCTCGCTGGCCTCCGTCGGTACCGGCCTGCCGCCCGCCCGGCACGGCCTGCCCGGCTACGCCGTGCGCAACCCCGCCACCGGCGAGCTGATGAACCAGCTCCGCTGGCACCCGTGGACCTCGCCCAAGCCCTGGCAGCCGTACCCGACGGTCTTCCAGCTGGCCGACAAGGCCGGTGTGGCGACCGCCCAGGTGTCCTCGCCCACCTTCCAGACCACCCCGCTCACCAAGGTCGCGCTGAGCGGCGGCACCTTCCTCGGCCGGATGACCGGCGAGGAGCGGATGGACGTGGCGGCCGACCGCCTCGCGGCCGGTGACCGCTCGCTCGTGTACACGTACTACAGCGAGCTCGACGGGGCCGGCCACCGCCACGGCGTGGACTCCGACGCCTGGCGCGGCCAGCTGATGCTGGTGGACCGGCTCGTGCAGCGGCTCGCCGAGCAGCTGCCGCCGCGCACCGCCCTGTACGTGACCGCGGACCACGGCATGGTCGACGTCCCGCTCGACGAGGACGCGCGGATCGACTTCGACGAGGACTGGGAGCTCGGCGCCGGTGTGGCGCTGCTGGGCGGCGAGGGCCGGGCCCGGCACGTGTACGCGGTGCCGGGCGCGCAGAACGACGTACTGACCGTGTGGCGTGAGGTGCTCGGCGACCGGTTCTGGGTCGCCAGCCGCGAAGAGGCCCTGGAACTGGGCTGGTTCGGGGCGCCGGGGGAGTGCGACGAGCGCGTCCTCGGACGCATCGGCGACGTGGTCGCGGCCGCCCAGGCCGACGTCGCGATCACCGCCTCGCGCAACGAGCCGAACGAGTCCGCCCTCGTCGGCATGCACGGCTCCATGACCGCGGCGGAGCAGCTGGTCCCGCTGCTCGAGATCCGCTCCTGACCCTCCGCCCCTTCCTCCCCTCCCGCCCCACCCGTCCCGACCCGACCCGAAAGGTCACGTACTCCCCATGCCCGAGCTGGTGTTCTTCTCCGGAACGATGGACTGCGGAAAGAGCACGCTGGCTCTGCAAATCACCCACAACCGTTCGGCACGCGGCCTGGTGGGCGTCATCTTCACGCGCGACGACCGGGCGGGCGAGGGCAAGCTCTCCTCCCGGCTCGGCCTGGTGACGGAGGCGGTCGAGGCGGGCGAGGGCATGGACCTGTACGCGTACCTGGTCGCCGAGCTGTCCAAGGGCGGCAGGGCGGACTACGTGATCGTCGACGAGGCCCAGTTCCTCGCCCCGGACCAGATCGACCAGCTGGCCCGCATCGTCGACGAACTGGACATGGACGTCTTCGCCTTCGGCATCACGACGGACTTCCGCACGAAGCTCTTCCCGGGTTCGCAGCGCTTGATCGAACTGGCGGACCGCCTGGAACAGCTGCAGGTCGAGGCCCTGTGCTGGTGCGGGGCCCGCGCCACGCACAACGCCCGCACGATAGACGGTGAGATGGTCGTCGAGGGCGCCCAGGTCGTCGTCGGCGACGTGAACCGCCCGGCGGGGGAAGTCGGTTACGAGGTCCTCTGCCGCCGTCACCACCGCCGGCGCATGACCTCGGCCGCCGCCCACGCGGGCGCCCTCTCCCCGGACGTCCTCCCGGTCAATCACGCCTGACAGCCCGCCGCATGATCGTTCCCGGGGTGGTGCGCGCCGCCGGGGACGGCGACCTGTGACCAAGTGCTGAGAAGGCACCTGATGTGTGCCGGGACCGCCCTGGGGTCTGGCTGCACCCCTTCCGGTTCCGGTCGAGAGCCTGGAGCCGCTCGCGGCCCCCGAGCTGACCTGCGTAGTCGCAGGTCCCGGGGCTTGGGACGGGAGCCCCGGGATGGCGCGCTGCCTCGGTCAGCCGGTCACGCAGGTGGCGGCATCACCGTAGGCCATGCCGAAGAGATGCCGAGCTCCGTCATCGTCCTCGCCCACGAAGCGAACGCCGTGGGGACGGTGATCGATCTCGACGAGCCGGACGACCACCACGCTTCCGTCCACGGTGGTCAGTTCGACCCTGTGGTCCGTCGTCAGATCCTCGGCGCGGACGACGGATGTCATCGGCTCTGCGTGAGGCCCGCGCGGACCGCGATGGTGTGCGAGGCCTTGGCGATGTTCTTGGCCACCGCGTCCTCGTCCATGGTCGTGAGGTGGTTGTTCTCGACGACCACCTGGCCGTTGACGAACAGCGCGGTCAGCGGCATCGCGGCACCGAGTACGAGGGCCGCGATCTTGTCCGCGATGCCCGCGTGCATGATGCTGTCCGCCCTCCACAGTGCCAGGTCGGCCAGCTTGCCGGGCTCCAGGGAGCCGATCTCCTGGTCGCGGCCCAGGACCCGGGCGCCGCCCATGGTGCCGAGGCGCAGGGTCTGGCGGGCGTTCAGCGCGGCAGGACCCTTGGCGAGGCGGTTGATCAGGAGCGCGTTGCGCAGCTCGGTGCCCAGCTCGCCGGACTCGTTGGAGGCGGTGCCGTCCACGCCCAAGCCCACACGTACGCCGGCGGCGAGCATGTCGGGGACGCGGGCGATGCCCGCGGCCAGGCGAGCGTTGGAGGAAGGACAGTGGGCGACGCCCGTGCCGGTCTCGGCGAACTTCTTGATGTCGGAGTCGTTCATGTGGACGCAGTGGGCCATCCACACGTCTTCGCCCAGCCAGCCGACCGATTCGAGGTAGTCGGTCGGCCCCATGCCGAACAGCTCGTGGCAGAACTTCTCCTCCTCCACCGTCTCGCTGCCGTGGGTGTGCAGGCGGACCCCCTTGCGGCGGGCCAGTTCGGCGGAGCGGCGCAGCAGCTCCGAGGTCACGGAGAACGGGGAGGTGGGGGCGGCGGTGATGCGCAGCATCGAGTCGAAGGAGGCGTCGTGCCACCTGTCGATGGCGGCCTCCATCGCCGAGAGGGCGTCGTCGGTGTCCTCGACGCAGTTGTCCGGGGGCAGGCCGCCGTCCTTCTTGCCGCGGTCCATCGCGCCACGGGTGGGCTGGAAGCGGATGCCCATCTCGCGGGCTGCGGTGATCTCGGCGCCCAGGATGTCGCCCGCACCCCTGGGGAAGACGTATGAGTGATCCATGGCCGTGGTGCAGCCCGACTTCAGCAGCGCGGCGATCGAGCCCTGGGCCGCCGGATAGACGGTCTCCTCGTCGATGGTGCCCCACACCTCGTAGAGGGAGGTCAGCCAGTTGAAGAGGTTGTGCTCGGTGGCCAGACCACGGGTGATCCACTGGTAGAAGTGGTGGTGGGTGTTGACGAGCCCCGGCGTGATCAGGTGCCCGTCGGCGTTGATCCGGCGCACCACGTCCTCGACTGCGGGGGCGGGACCCGCCCCGACGGATTCGATGCGGTTGCCGTTGATCACGATGTGGCCCGAGGGGATCTCCGTGTCGTGCGCATCGACGGTGGCGACGTAGGCGTTCTCGATGACGATTCGGCCCACGGGGAGTGCACCGGTAAGAGGACTGGGCAACATGGCTCCTTGATCACGACTTCCCCTGCGGGTAAGCGCTCAGTTCAGATTCGTGATCAATCCTGCGGGAGTTCGGCACGTATCGGAACGGGATGATCAAACGTGATCGATCCTTCCTTTCGTTCCACCTTTCGTAGGAACCTATTGGAGGTGCCGTACGAGTTGACAGACTATCGGCGGCCGGGAACTGAATAGCTCATTCCGGTTATCTCGTCCGCTGGGGTCGAGGTCTCCAATGAGTGTGAAAATTCAAGGAGTTGGCAGTCCGGATGCTGGTATCGAAGTTGACTGATGGGGAGGTGGAGGTGAGGATCGATTGATCCTGATCTCGCCTCGGGGGGCTTTTCGAACTCGGACTGCCTGGGCGACGGAGGGTGCGGGGGATTTCCCTGGTGTCGCTGACGCCAGGTTGCTGGTCATTTCTTTGCGCTGCTGCTTGACCGAGGTGCGGCGTGTTCATGCTGCCCGTGAGCTGATCCCCCGGAAGTGAAAACTGATCTGCAACGGGGAGATTGTGTGTCCTCCAAAGACGTACCCAGACCTGGCTACTCGGTGGGAGAGGCAAGCCGGGCGCCGCGGGGGGCCGAAGCGGCCCGCGGTGTCCCGGACGACGTACTTCAGGAACTCGCGCCCGCGCTCTTCTCGACACTGCGCAGGAAGGACCAGCGGGCCAAGGGGGAGAGCTACCTCCGCGGTCTCCTGTCCGCCAGCGGGCGCAAATCCATTCGCAACATCGCGGCGCACAGCGGCAGGCGGGCCGCGGAGCAGAGCCTGCACCACTTCATCGCCAGTTCCACCTGGGACTGGGAGCCCATGCGGGCCGAACTGGCCTCGTATCTCGAACGGATCAGCCCCCCGGACGCGTGGGTGGTTCACCCGATGCCGATCCCGAAGGCAGGCGATCAGTCGGTGGGTGTGGACCAGCGGTTCGACCCCGGACTGGGGCACAAGCACCGGGGGCAGCTCGCGTACGGCGTCTGGTCGGCCTCCCGGTCGATGACCGCGCCCATCGACTGGCGTCTGTACCTCCCGGAGATGTGGGTGGAGGACAGGGAGAAGCGTGCCCTCGCCGAACTACCCGAAGAGATCGAGTGGGAGACCCTCGACGAGTGCGCCGCCGCCGTGGTGCTGGAGACGGTACGTCACTGGGGGCTGTCGCCCCGACCGGTGGTGACCGATCTGCGGAGGAGTGTTCCCTGGGCGACCTTCGACAGGTTCGGTGCGGCGGGGATCTCGGTTCTCGCCAGGATCGACTCGACCACACGGGTCGATGTGGTGGACCCGGCCATGCCGGGCTTCGGTGCGGAGCTCCTGCCGGCCCGCAGCGTTCTCGAGGCCGTCAAAGGGCTGCGGCGGCCCGTCGTATGGGCTGATCCCACAGGGCCCTCCAGTACGCGGAGTTCGCTCGTCGCCGCGGTGAAGGTGACCCTGTCCGGTGCCGCGCCCGGCGATCACAGGCCGCTCCTGCTGATGGGCGAGTGGCATCACCCGCATCGGCCGCCGGTGCAAGTGTGGCTCACCGATCTGGACGGCCGACGGCTGAGTGAGCTGCTGCAGCTGACGCGGCTGCTGCGGAAGGTGGAGCACGATTTGGCTCATGTGGGAGTAGAGGCGGGTCTGCGTGACTTCGCGGGTCGCTCATTCGGCGGCTGGCACCGGCATGTCACCCTCGCCTCGGCGGCGCACGTGGCGACTGTGCTGACCAATGGCACGTGGGCCGACCGGGGGGCTCTCGTCTCGGCCTGATGTACGCGCGGATTCCCTCCTGACCGGTGCGGTGAACAGGCCGAGGCAGGTCCGACGACCTGACACAGCTGATCGGAACCCATTGACCGGTCAGGGTGGGAATCTGCAACATTCGAGTCATGACTGAATCTTTCTCGGAGAGCTCGCCCCTCTTCGACATAAGCGCCAGAATTCATGTCGCCGCCCCCGCTGACATCGTTTATGAAACGGTGAGTGATCTGGGTCGAAGCGGGGAATGGAGCCCGGAATGTACCGGCGGTGAGTGGATCGAAGGCGAGCCCTCCGCCGTGGGCTCTGTTTTCCGCGGCGACAACTTCCGTACCGTCGACGTCGTGGCCTGGGCTCCGGTCATTAGAGGTCAGTGGTTCACCGAGTCCCAGGTGGTCGAGGCCGAGCAGGGGCGGGCCTTCCGCTGGGTGATCCGCGACGGCTCTGGGCGTCCCCAGCAGAGCCAGTGGAGTTTCGGGATCGAGCCGCACCCGGAGGGCGGCGTCACCCTCGTCCACGGATATCGGATGGGAAAGCCGACCGAGGGATTCATCGGAATCACCGGCGCAATGTCCGAGACGGAGAAGAAGCAGTTCTTCGCCGACTGGGGCGCGAAACTGGAAGCCGACCTCGCCGTCACACTGCAGCGGATCAAGGAAGTCATCGAGCAGTAGGCGACCCGTCCGCATTAGCGTCCATAAAGCCCGGAGTCTTCACCATGCTTCTTCAGCGCATCAGAAACCGAGGGTTCCGGCTGGGGACGCTCTTCGAGCGCGCCGCGTCCCGCTACCCCGCCGGTGTCGTGATCCTCGACCACGACCTCGACATCGCTCCGGACCTGGGGCGCCGACTGGTCTACGCGGAGCTGGCGGACCTTGTGGACGACTATGCTTCCCGGCTCTGGGCAGCCGGGGTCCGGCCCGGCCGTCGGGTGGTCGTCCACAAGACCGACGGTTTCGACATCACGCTCCTGGCGTGCGCGGTCGCCCGGATCGGCGCCGTTCCGGTGATGCTCTCGCCGAAGCTGGCGGGCGCTACGGTGGCCGAGCTGCTGCGCCGGGCCGCGAGGGTCGTCGGAAAGCCCGGCGGAAAGCCCTTTCTCGTCACGGATGAGATCAAGCTCAGGACCGAGCTGCCCCCATCGGTACTCTCCCTGTCCGAAGCGGTCCTTCTCACCTCCGGCAGCCATCCCGATGCCGTCCCGCTGCCCGAGCTCGCTGCTGCGGAACGCGTCGCCCCGGTCACGATGGCGGCGGACCACCCGGCCCTGATCACCCACACCTCGGGCACCACGGATGTCCCCAAGCTGGCCGTGCACACCGGCCACAGCCTTCAGGCCCGGTACCGGCCGCAGGCGGTCCTGTCCGCGCCTGTGCTGCGCTCGTGGGAAACCGTCGCCATGCACGTGTCGTTCGTCCACTCGCGGATGTTCGTCGCGCTGGCCCTGACGCTGCCCCGCGGTTGCCCTCTGCTCGTCATCGCCGATCCCGCCCCGGAACACGTCGCCGGCCTCTTCGCCCGGCTGCGTCCAGGAGTGATCGAGGCCCACCCCAACTCGTTCGTCGAGTGGGAGGAGCTGGCCGACGACCCGCGCCGGCCCCTCGCCTCGGTGAAGCTCTTCAGCAGCACCTTCGACGCCATCCATCCCCGGACGATGCGCCGCATGCTGGGCGCGTCGCGCCGCAGGGCACCGTTGTTCGGGCAGCTGTACGGGCAGAGCGAAGTGGGGCCGGTGGTCGGACGGGCGTACACGAGGCGGCGCTCCGCGGATGCGGACGGGCGGTGCGTCGGAATGCCCTTTCCCGGAATGACCGATATCAGGGTCGTGCCGCGGGGCGGCAGGGCGCCCTCGCCGGCCCATCCCGGGCACATTGAAGTGCGCAGTGACGGACGCGTGTTGACGTACCTCGGAGAACAGGATCGCTACGAGGGCCAGCTCACCGCCGACGGCTGGTGGCGCATGGGTGATGTGGGCTACCGGACGAAGTGGGGCTGCGTCCATCTGCTCGACCGCGAGGTCGACTTGATCGAGGGCTTCGGCAGCACGCTGAGCGTGGAGGATCACCTCCTCACCCGGATGGATTCCCTCACCGAGGTCGTCATCGTCCCCGGTGAGGACGGCCGCAGCGCCATCCCCGTGGTGTGCACCCGCGGCGATGTGCCGCTGGACCCGGCGGCCTGGAAGGCCGCCACCGCGGACCTGCCGGCCATGGCGCCGCCCGTGCAGTGGCACCAGAAGGACCTGCCGCAGACCGCCACCACCAAGATCAAAAGACTCGAGCTGGCTCGCCTGCTGGCATCAGGAGCCCAGGCCGCGAGCGACTGATCCCGAGAACGGACGGACCGTATGAGCACCAGCCAATCCAAGGTCTGCATCGTCGGCGCGGGGCCGCGCGGACTGTCGGTGCTGGAACGCCTCTGCGCCAACGAACGGCAGCAGCCCTCGCAGGACCGGGTCGTGATCCACGTCGTGGATCCGGCCCCGCCGGGACCCGGCGCCGTCTGGCGCCCCGACCAGTCCCGTCATCTTCTGATGAACACGGTGGCCGCGCAGATCAGCGTCTACACCGATGACAGCGCGGAGATCGAGGGGCCTGTTGAATCCGGTCCCAGTCTGTACGACTGGGCCGAGTCCCTCCGCTCGCACGGTCCCGGAATGCACGACGAGGCGACGCGGGCCGAAGCGGCGTCACTGGGCCCCGACTCGTACCCCACGCGCGCCTTCTACGGCAGCTACCTCGCCGAGTCCTTCCGTCGCATCGTGGCGAACGCCCCGTCACATGTCACCGTGCACGTTCACCGCTCCCGGGCGGTGGCCATGGCCGACACCCACGGAACACCCACCGGCCCCCAGGGCGTACGGCTCGAAGACGGCACCCGGCTGCACCAGCTGGATGCCGTGGTCCTGGCGCAGGGCCACGTACCCGCCCGACTGGAAGCGCGTGAGGCCCGTACCGCCAGCCTGGCCCGTATCCACCGGCTCACCTACATCCCGCCTGCCAATCCGGCCGATGTCGACCTCTCCGGCATCGCACCGGGAGAACCCGTGCTGGTGCGTGGGCTCGGGCTGAACTTCTTCGACCACATGGCCCTGTTCACCGCGGGCCGGGGCGGGGTGTTCACGCGGGACGGTGAGCGGTCGGTCTACCTTCCGTCCGGTAACGAGCCCGTGCTGTACGCGAGTTCCCGCCGCGGGATCCCGTACCACGCCCGAGGTGAGAACGAGAAGGGCGTCAACGGCAGGCACCGGCCGGCCCTGCTCACCACCGCGTTCCTCATGGGGCTCCGCCGTCGGGCGGCAGCCGGGAAGCCCGTCCGGTTTCGCACCGAGCTGTGGCCGCCGATCAGCCGCGAGGTCGAAAGCGTCTACTACGGAACCCTGCTGGAGACCCGCGGCCGCGGCGGCGAGCGCGCGTCGTTCACGGAGCGGTTCCTGCGGGCGGAGGAGGGTGCCCAGGCATCGGTGCTCTACAGGTACGGCATCGCCGATGCGGACCGCTGGGACTGGGAACGGCTCGCCCGCCCGTGCGGTGGGAGGGCCTTCGCCGACCGGGAGGAGTTCCGGGACTGGCTCCTGCGCTATCTGCACCAGGACGTCCGGGAGGCCAGGGCCGGCAACGTGAGCAGCCCCCTCAAGGCGGCGCTGGACGTGCTGCGGGACCTGCGCAACGAGATACGGATCGCCGTGGACCACGGCGGTCTGGACGGGGAGTCCCACCGGGACGAGCTGGAGGGCTGGTACACCCCGCTCAACGCGTTCCTCTCCATCGGCCCGCCGGTCTCCCGCATCGAGGAGATGATCGCCCTGATCGAGGCAGGCGTCCTGGAGATCACCGGTCCGGACACGCGGATCCGTCTCGACCCCGAGGCGCCCGCGTTCGTCGCCGAGTCCGCACGGGTCCCCGGTACTCCCGTACGGGCCACGGCGCTCATCGAGGCCCGGCTGCCCAAGCCCGACCTCCGGCTCACCACGGATCCGCTGATGCTGCACCTGCTGCAGACCGAGCAGATCGCGTCGTACCGGATTCCGGAGCGGACCGGAGCAGGCTACGAGACCGGGGGACTCGCGGTGTCGCAACGGCCCTATCACCTCCTGGACCGTCATCAGCGGCCACATCCCAGACGGTTCGCCTACGGCGTGCCCACCGAGTCGGTGCACTGGGTGACCGCCGCCGGCATTCGGCCGGGGGTGGGGTCCGTGACCTTGAGCGACTCCGACGCCATCGCACGGGCGGTTCTCGCCCTGCCCCGCGCCACCCGGCCCGCTCCCGCCCCCGGTGCGGGAACACACCGGGACGCATTCTCCGAGGTGATCGTATGACCGACAACGCCATGCCGAGCGAGCTCGACGCCGGGCTGCTGTCTCCCGTCCGCGCCGGCACCCCAGTCGAGGCGGCCGTGTCGGACCGGGCCTGGCTGCAGGCCATGCTGGACGCCGAGGCGGCCCTCGCCAGGGCACAGGCCCGGCTCGGCACGGTTCCCCCGCAGGCCGCCGCGGTCATCACCGAGGCCGCCCGGGCCGAACTGTTCGACCTGCGGGGCCTTGCCCTGGCCGCACGGGAGAACGCCAATCCGGTCGTGGCCACCGTGCGGGCGTTCACCCGTATCGTGGCCGACCGGAGCCCCGCCGCGGCGGAGTACGTCCACCGCGGTTCGACCAGCCAGGACATCTTCGACACCGGGGTCATGCTGGTCGGCGCCCGTGCGCTGCGGATCATCCGCGCCGACCTCGCGCGTGCGGTGGCCGCGCTGGGATCGCTGGCCCGGCAGCACCGGGACACCCCGATGCCCGGACGCACCCTCGCGCTTCAGGCCGTACCCACCACCTTCGGGCTCAAAGCCGCCGGCTGGCGTCAGCTGCTCCTCGATGCCGACAGGCGGCTGGCGCAGGTCGCCGGAAGCGGGCTGCCGGTAGCCCTGGGCGGGGCCGCTGGGACACTCGCCGGATACCTTGAATACGCGGCCGTCGACAGCGGGGCGCTTGAGCAGGGCGGGCGGCCGGAGTTGGGGACGTACCTCGACCAGCTCGTCGACGCCTTTGCCGCCGAGACGGGACTGGCCCGGCCCGTACTGCCCTGGCATGTGCTGCGCACCCCGATCGCCGACCTCGCCGCGGCGTTGGCGTTCACGGCCGGTGCGCTCGGGAAGATCGCCGTCGATGTACAGACCCTCACCCGGACCGAGGTGGGCGAGGTCACGGAACCGTCGACGGCCGGCCGCGGCGCCTCCTCCGCCATGCCGCACAAGCGGAATCCGGTGCTGGCGACCCTGATCCGCAGCGCGGCGATCCAGGTCCCCGTGATGGCGGCCGGACTGACCCAGTGCCTCGTCTCCGAGGACGAACGTTCCGGCGGCGCCTGGCACGCCGAGTGGCAGCTGCTGCGCGAGTGCCTGCGGCTGTCCGGTGGAGCCGCACACACGGCGGTGGAGCTCACCGAGGGACTGCAGGTCCGCCCGGCCCGGATGCGGGAGAACCTGGCGCTCACCGGCAGCCAGGTCGTCTCGGAGCGGATCGCGGCCGTACTCACGCCGCGGCTGGGCAAGGCGGCCGCCCGGCAGCTGCTGACCGAGGCGTCGGCGCTCGCACAGGACTCCGGGCGGTCGCTGTACGACGTACTGGCCGATGGGCCCGCGCTGGCCGGACGAATGGGGCCCGACGAACTGGAGCGGCTCTGTGACCCGGCCGGCTATACGGGCGCCGCCGGAGAGCTGGTGGACCGGGCCCTGTCCGAAGCGCCGCGCTGATCCTTGCCCGATCCCCTGCGTGCGGCGCCCGTGCCCCGGCACTCGGATGCTCGAGGGGCCGGGGCACGGGCGTGAGGGCCGGGGCCTGGTCAGCCGTTTGCGAAGGGGTGCACTGCCGGTGCGTCGAACTCGGCATCGGTGATGTTGGCGAAGTAGTTGACCAGGACGTTGTACGAGATGTGGGCCGTGACCTCGGCGATCTCACCATCACCGAAACCGGCCGCTCGCACGGCCGCGAGCTGCTCGTCCGTCACGGCGCCGCGACTGCTGAGCACCGCGTGGGTGAAGTCGAGGACCGCCTGGGCCTCAGGCTCCGCGGAAGTGCCGCGGCGGGCCGCGAGGATTTCGCTCTCCGGCAGGCCGGCCACCTCCGAGGACACGTACGTGTGGACGGAGAGGCAGTAGGCGCACCGGTTGAACTCGGCGACCGCCAGGGCGATCCGTTCGGCCAACGGGAAGGCCAGGACTCCCTCCTTGAGGAGGGAGTCGTACAGGCCCAGGCAGCCCTTGAGCGCGGCCGGCCCGACTGCCATCGCCTTCATCAGGTTCGGTACGCGCTGGAAGGTCTGCCGGATCGAGTCGAAGAGCTCCTCGTTTTCGTCGGTGGGCTCGGCTGCGGAGAATCTGGTCATGGCGTCGGATGTCCCTCGTGGGTGGGTCAGGCGGTCGGAATGCCGGTGGTCTCGGAGGTGTCGGCCAGTGGCGGCGGCGGGACGCGGTCGAGCGTGATGCCGAAGTGCTCCTTGTAGGCGGTCAGGACGGCAGCGTCGTCCGGGAGGTCCTCAACGGTGCGGCTGTCGCCCTCGACCAGGGTCAGCCGGCTGCCCTTGAGGGTTACGCGCCCGTTCTCCGTGCGGACCGTGCAGAACAGGTCCTGAAGGAACGGCGAGTCGTCCGCCGTGCGGTACCACCACAGGGTCGGCTGGAAGTCCTCCGGGCTGCACGGCCGGTCGTCCAGCACGTAGACCGGCTTTCCGTCGAGATGCACCTCCGTGCCCCCGCCGGGGAAGGGCAGCAACCGGTACGTGCCGTGGGCGTCCGGCTGCGGATCCGTCGTGTCCTCCAGCAGCGGGCGGCGGCTGTTGCGGCCGAAGGCCGTGTCGACCAGCCAGGTCGTGCTGTCAACCTCCACCCGCAGGGCCAGATGGCACAGTGCCGGGCCGAGTCCGTCGGGTCCGTACACACGGCCGGGATGGATGCTCACGGTGAAGCCGAGAGCATCCAGCAAGTAGAAGAACGCGAGATTGACCTCGTAGCAGCCACCGCCGCGGTTTTCCAGGACGATCTTGTCGAGCACCCGCTCGTTGAGATGGATGGGCTCCTGGAGGTGATAGTCGATGTTCTCGAAGGGCACGGACAGGACATGGCGCTCCTGGAGACGGTGCAGGGACTCGACATCCGGGCGCGCCGGGCGTTCCGCATTGATGCGTGCCAGGTAGGCATTCACCAGATTTTCGTTCAGCATCGGTCACAATCTCCTTCTCGACGGACTGCGCGCCTACCAATGGATCAGCGCCAGCCCCAAGGTCATTCCGCCGCCGAATCCGGCGAGCAGCACGAGATCTCCCGCCGCGAGTTCCCCGGAACGGGCCGCGGCGTCCAGCGTGAGGGGGATGGAAGCGGCACCGGTGTTGCCCAGGTGCTCGTACGTCGTACGTGTAGAGCCGACGGGAACGCCCAACGTGTCGGCGAGGGCGTCCAGCATCCGCCCGTTGGCCTGATGGGGTACGAAGTGGGCGAGGTCCCCGGCCTTGACGCCGGCGTCGGTCAGGAACTCGGAAATGGCCGCGCTCACCCGCTCGTCGACGAAATCACGCACCGCGCGCCCGTCCATGGAGAAGTGGTGCAGCCCGTCCCGAAGGGACTCCGGCGAGGCCGGAATACGGCTCCCGCCCGCCGGGACCCGGATCAGGTCTCGCTCGGCGGCGAACGCGGCAAGCCGGCCGGCGAGCAACTGAGGGGTGTCCGACGGCCCCAGCACGACCGCACCGGCGCCGTCCCCGAAGAGGATCGCCGTCCTGCGGTCGGCCCGGTCGATGATCCGTGAGTACACATCGGCGCCGATGACCAGGGCATGACCGGGGTCCGCACCCCGCATCAACTGGTGGGCCGTGTTCAGGGCGTAGACGAAACCGCTGCAGACCGCGTTGATGTCGAAGGCGGCCGTGCCGTCGAGAGCGCCGAGCCGGTCGGCCACCACGCAGGCGGTGGGCGGCTGGGGGGAGTCCGGAGTGGACGTCGCCACGATGACCAGCGAGAGGTCGCGGGCCGCGATGCCGGCCCGCTCTAGGGCCGCGCGACCCGCGGCCACCGCAAGATCCGACGTGGCCTCCTGCGGCTGCGCCCATCTGCGGGTGATGATTCCCGTCTTGCGGTGAATCCATTCGGCATCCACCCCCGCGAGTTCGCCGGCCTCCGCATTGGTCACCAGGCGCGCCGGTACGAACGAGCCCGTAGACGAAATCCTTGCGTGGGATGAGGAGCTGTCGGCCCTCGGTCCCGTGGTCATCATCCCCATAAACCGGATGCTCACGTGCTCCGCAGATCCCGACAAGGCCGGTCCGGCGAGAGTGTCAGGTGGTCGTCAATGCGTCAGGTCGGGGCGCCGAAACAGCCGTGTGTGCCGATGACTTGACGCAAATGAATTTCCGGCCTGTACCTCTGCGGACGACGTGTCAGAGTTCCTTTCCATGCGTGCCGCCTTCATCGAACAACTCGGCTCCCCCGACGTAATTCAGTACGCCGAGCTGCCGGACCCGGTCCCCGGGCCGAGCGACGTACTGGTCGAGGTCACCGCCACCACGGTCAACCCGGTGGACACCTTCGTCCGCTCCGGGGCCTTCCCCACCCCGGTCCACCACCCCTTCGTGATCAGCCGGGACCTGGTCGGCACGGTCGTGGCGGCCGGGCCCGGTGCGGCGGGCTTCCGCCCCGGCGATCCAGTGTGGAGCAACAGCCTCGGGCACGGCGGCCGCCAAGGGGCCGCCGCCGAACTGGCCGTCGTACCGGCCGATCGCCTCTACCACCTGCCCCCGGGCGTGGATCCGGTCACCGCGGTGGCGGTGGCTCACCCGGCTGCCACCGCGTATCTGGCGCTCTTCACACACGGCCGGATACGGCCCGGCGAGACCGTGCTCGTGGCGGGAGCGGCCGGCAACGTCGGCAGTGCGCTGGTGGTCATGGCCGCCGCCGCCGGAGCCAGGGTCATCGCCACGGCCCGGACGGACGACGTGACGTACTGCCGCTCACTGGGTGCCGACGAGGTGTTCGACTACCGGGACACCGGCCTGGCCGCAGGCGTCCGTGCCGCATGCCCGGACGGTGTCGACCTGCATCTCGACACCTCGGGCGAAAACGACCTGCCCACCTCGGTCGGCCTGCTGGCCACCCGGGGCCGCATCGTCGTGCTCGCAGGGACGCAGGCCCGCCCGGTACTGCCGGCCGGCCCCCTGTTCACCCACGACCGGTCCGTCATCGGCTTCGTCATCTCCCGCGCCACGACGGCTGAACTCTCCGAAGCCGCACAGGCGATCAACCATCTGCTGACCGGCGGGCTGCTGCGCCCCCGCACCCTGGAGACCCTCCCGCTCTCCGAAGCGGCAGAGGTCCACCGCCGTCTGGAGCGTGGCGAGCTGCACGGGCGGCGAGTCGTCCTGCGGCCCGGCCGCTGACCAGGTCCGTTCCCGTTCACCGAAGGAGTTCCCACCCCGTCATGTCCACCACCCCAGGCCACGGCCGAAGCCGTACCGCGGCCGGCCGGCACGCAGTCGTCATCGGAGGCTCGATAGCAGGACTCGCCGCGGCCCGTGTCCTGTCCGAACGATTCGACCAGGTCACCGTCCTGGACCGCGACGTCCTCCCCTCCGATGTGGTGGGGCGGCGCGCGGTCCCGCAGGGCAGCCACGCCCACGCCCTGCTGATCCGAGGCCGGATGGCCCTCGACCAACTCTTCCCGGGCTTCTCGGAGGAGCTGATCGCAGGCGGGGCCGTCTCCTTCGACCCGGGCCACCAGCTGCTGTTCTTCCAGCTGGGTGCGCAACGGGCCACCTTCACCAGCGGGAAGCTGGGCATCAGTCTCAGCCGCGCCTACCTCGAAGTGGGGATGCGCTACAGGGTCCTGCGGCTGCCCAACGTAGAGGTGCGCGAAGGGACCACCGTGAGCGGACTCACCGCCGAGGAGGGCCGGGTGACCGGAGTCATCCTCGAGAGCGACGAGACTCTCGTGGCCGACCTGGTCGTCAACGCGATGGGTCGCAGCGGCGGCCGCGCGGACGCGTGGCTGAAGCCGACAGGCTGTCCGGAACCGGTGACCGACACCGTCAAGGTCGATGTCTCGTACACCACCCGGCTGCTGCGCCGAGCTCCTGGAGACCTGCCCGACGGCGGCCTGTTCTTCGTGATGGCGGGCAGCCCGCCCGACAAGCGGGCGGCAGCCGTCACCGCCATCGAGGGCGACCGCTGGATGGTCACCCTGAGCGGCTGGCACGGCACCAAGGCCCCACAGGACGCGGCAGGGTTCACAGCATTCGCCGGCGATCTCCCCGCCCCGCACGTGGCCGCCCTGCTGGAACGGGCGGAGCTGCTCCCCGATGACAAGGGGGAGACGTTCCACTCGCCGACGGCACGGCGCCGGTACTTCGAGAGGCTGCGCGTGCTCCCGGCCGGCTACGTGGCCATCGGCGACGCGATCTGCAGCTTCAACCCGCTGTACGGGCAGGGCATGACCGTCGCGATCCTGGAGGCGCAGGCCCTCGGCCGCGCCCTCGACCGCCACCGCAGTACCTCCGAGGCCATGGCCCGTACGTACTACCGCGCGGCCGCCAAGGCCATTGACCCGCCCTGGCGGATGGCCACCGGCGCCGACTTCATGTTCCCCGAGACCCGAGGCCCGAGGCCCAAGAGCAACGCGCTGCTCGACTGGTACACGTACCAGGTCATGCTGGCCAGCCACGTGTCGCCCGAAGCACACCGGGTGCTCCTCGAGATCCAGCACCTGATCGTGCCGCCGAGGAGGCTGCTGCGCCCGGCGATCGTGCTGCGGTCGCTGCTCGCGGCCAGACGTTCGCCGGTCCGCGCCCGTGTCGAGCCCCGGCCCGAGGTCCGGGTGGGCTGATCCGGCCCCGTCGCACCGTCCCCGTTCAAGGAGCACACCACAGCCATGACCGCAGACCCTGAGCCGAGTCCGCCCGCCCGCGATGGAGGCCCGCGCCCCGGCTGGACCCTTGCCCTGCTCGCCCTCGCCAATCTGATCATTTCCCTCGACCTGACCATCGTGTACGTGGCGCTGCCGGACATCGGGGACGAGCTCGGCTTCTCCGCGCAGTCGCTGCAGTGGGTGGTCAGTGGATACGCCGTCACGCTCGGCGGATCGCTGCTGCTCGGCGGCCGCCTCTCCGACGTTCTCGGGCGCCGCCGGCTCTTCATCGCCGGCCTGGTGCTGTTCGCGGTGTCCTCGCTCGTCGGCGCACTGGCCTGGTCCGGTGAGGTGCTCATCGCGGCCCGGGTGGTCCAGGGCCTGGGCGCCGCGGCACTCTTCCCGGCCAGCCTGTCCCTCGTCAACACGCTCTTTCCGGAGGGCAGGGAGCGCAACCGCGCGCTTGCCGTGTGGAGTGGAGTGGGCTCCAGTGGTCTGGCGCTGGGCGCGCTCTTCGGCGGCCTGCTCACGGGCGGGTTCGGCTGGGAAGCGGTCTTCTTCGTCAACGTGCCGCTCGCCGGGCTGGTCCTGCTCTTCACGCCACGGCACATCCCCGCCGATCCGGTGCGGACCCGTGGCCAGTTCGACCTGCCCGGTGCCGTGACCGTCACCGGGGGCGCGGCCCTGCTGGTGTACGCCCTGGGGAGGGGCGCGGAGCTGGGCTGGGGATCCGCCGCCATCCTGCTCCCGGCCGGACTCGGTCTTGTCCTCATCGCGGCTTTCGTCCACATCGAGGCGCGCAGTGGGAACCCGCTGATGCCGTTGCGCCTCTTCCGCAACCGCAGCCTGGTAACGGCCATGGCCGTCACCTTCCTGCACAGCGGGACCTTCCTGGCCATCTCCTTCTTCCTCACGATCTACTTCCAGGAGGTTCTGGGACATACGCCGCTCCAGGCGGGTCTCGCGTTCCTGCCCATGGCCGTGGGCATCTTCGCCGGCACCCAGGCCGGCGAGCGGATCGCCTCCCGCCTGGGCACCAGGCCGACCATGACCACAGGTCTGCTCCTCGGCGCGGCGGGCGCGGGCGCCATGGGCCTCACTCTGGCCCACGCCGCCTCGTACGGAGCGCTGGTCGGCGGGATCACCGTGCTGTCCCTGGGGCTCGGGACCTGCTGGACCGGCATGTGGATCGCTGCGTCGGCCGGTGTACCCGCAGAGGACCAAGGGGTGGCCGGAGGCATGACGGGCACCGCGCTCGACGTCGGCGGCGCCGTCGGCCTCGCGGCGCTCTCCTCCGCGGCCGGGGCGCAAGGGCACGGCCTCGCTGCGGCGGCGCTGCGTACGCAGCTCACCGAGGGACTGCAGAGCGCTTCCTTCATCGCGGCCGGCGCCCTGCTGCTCGCGGCGCTGGTCGCGCTCGTGCTGCCCGGCAGGCGCACGGCACGGCACGAACAGTCGCCACAACCGGCTGCACAGACCTCGTAGAACCCCCTTCGTGCCACGTGAGAACGAGAGAAAGGACCCCACGATGAACCGAGCCCCTCTGGGCCTGCTCCTGGCCGAGGCCGAGAAGACCTTGGCCGACGCGGGAGTGTGGAGCCCCCGACAGGACGCCGAGGTGCTGGCGGCGTACGTCCTGCCCATCGCCGCGACCGACCAGGGGGCGGAGGTGGCGCCGGAGGAGGCGGACGAGTTCCGCCGGCTCGTGAGCCTGCGGGCCGGCCGCGTCCCGCTGGAGTACATCACCGGCCGGGCCACCCTCGGAGGCATCGAAGTCGCGGTGGGCCCCGGGGTGTTCATTCCCCAGCCGGCGAGCGAGCTGTTGCTCGAGCTGAGTCTCGACGCCGTGCGCGACATCGAACGCCCGACCGTGGTCGAACTGTGCGTCGGTTCCGGTGCGCTGGCCCTCGCGCTCGCGCACGCCAGGCCCGACGCCGTCGTCCACGCCGTGGAGCTGGACCGGGCGGCCCTGGATTTCGCCCGGCGCAACGCCTCGGCCCGGGCGGAGGCGGGCGACACCCCGGTCTTCGTACACGCCGGTGACGTCTCGGACGCAGGCCTGCTCGCGGAGCTGGTCGGCACCTTCGACCTCGTCATAGCCAATCCGCCGTATGTGCCCGTCGGTACCGTCCTGCCACCCGAATGGGGGGAACACCACCCGCGTGGCGCCGTGTTCGGCGGTGACGACGGTCTGGAAGTGACCAGTCACTGCGTCGAACGGGCCTCGGCACTGCTGAAGGCCGGCGGCCGACTGGTCCTCGAACACGGCAGCTCCCAGCACGCCCTGATCGCCTCGATCCTGCGGGCAGCCGGTGGCTTCACCTCTGTCGAGGGCCACAGCGGCCCCGCGGACCACGCCGGTTACTCGACCGCGGTCCGTCCCCGCTGAATCACGGACCCTGCCGCCTCCCGAACTCCACCGCAACTCCCAGAACGCAGCCGAAGGGACACCCATGGACAACCAGCCCGGACTGATCGACGTACATCACCACGCACTTCCGCCCGTCTACATGAAGACACTGGGCGAAGGCGTGGCGATACCAGGCGTCGACTACCCGGTGTGGACACCGGACATCAGCCTGGACGTGATGGACCGCAACGGCATCGCCGCATCCGTGCTGTCGATCACGGCGCCCGGACTGAGCATGCTCGACCCGCACACCAGCCGTCGGCTCGCCCGCCAGGTGAACGAGTACTTCGCCGAGCAGGTCAGCGAGCACCCCACGCGCTTCGGCGCCTTCGCCACCCTCCCCCTGCCGGACGTCGCGGCGGCCAAGGACGAACTCGCCTACGCCATCGACGAACTGGGCCTGGACGGTGTCGGTCTGCTGACCGCCTACCACGGTCGCTACCTCTGTGATCCCGAGTTCGAGCCGCTGCTCGCGGAGATCGCCGACAGGGGGCTCGCACTGCACGTACATCCGGGCATCCCCCCGTCCCAGGACCTGGCCACCTTCGACCTGCCGCCCTCGCTGTACGAGTACACCTTCGAGACGACGCGTACGGCAGTCGGCCTGCTCTACAGCGGAGCGCTGGACAGGTTGCCGCACCTCAAACTGATCCTGTCGCACGCGGGCGGCACCCTGCCGTTCCTGGCCAAGCGGCTCACCTACGGGCCGACCATCGGCAACCACCTGACCGAGCGGGCCCCCGCCGACGTCATCGGCTCCCTGCGCCGGCTCT
The DNA here is from genome assembly GCF_055563995.1 of Streptomyces sp. NPDC029164. Classification (NCBI taxonomy): domain Bacteria; kingdom Bacillati; phylum Actinomycetota; class Actinomycetes; order Kitasatosporales; family Streptomycetaceae; genus Streptomyces; species Streptomyces sp. NPDC029164. The sequence goes on from NZ_JBVHWW010000008.1 coordinate 113,214, forward strand.
ACTACGACATCGCGATGTCGGCCAACGAGTACGCGCTGCCCGCTCTGAGCACCCTCGCCGACCCGGCCCACATCCTGTTCGGCAGTGACTTCCCCTTCATGCCCGCCGATCAGACGGCCGCGAGCGTCGAGGCCTTCACCCGGTACGACGGGTGGACGGCCGAGCAGCGGGTCGCCGTCGCCAGGACCAACGCCTTGGCGATCTTCCCCGCGCTGGCCGGCCGGATCGGGTCCGACGCCGCCTGACGCGGAACCACTGTACGTACGCGGGCCGCCCCCTCCGGCTGGGAGGGGGCGGCCCGCGTACGTGCAGGTGCGATCAGATGCCGTGGACGGCCGCGATGGTGAAGGGGGTCTCGGGCGTTCCCGGGCCCAGCGGACCACCCTTGTCGAACTGTGAGCGGACGACGAGGAGCCGGTCGCCCTGGCGGATGAGCGAGGTCGGGGCCTGGAGCCGGTCATCGGTGAGCGTGCGCTCCAGCCGGGCCGAACCACCGTCCGAGGAGACCCGCCACCGGGTGAGGGTGTTGTCGAGGTTCTGTGCCGCCCAGAGCCGGCCGTTCTTCAGCTCGAGGCCGTCGCCGTGCACCAGACGCGGACCGTCGAGTTCGACACGGCGGATGGCACCGCTGGCGATGTCGAGCCGGTACAGGTCGCCGCCCGTGTAGTCGACGGTGAGGAGGTAACGGCCCGACGGATCGGCCACGATCCCGTTCACGGTGAACGAACCCGCGGGATGCGGCGCGAGGTCGTCCGTCAGATCGAAGCGGATGTCGAGCTGTCCGGTTCCGCCGGCCTGCTCCACCTGACGCAGCTGCTCCGGCGTGACCCCGTACACGAGGGCGCCCGCGGTGTCCGTGATGTACGCCGTGCCATCCGGGGCGATGGCGATCTCGTTGAGGAAGGACGCCCCCTGGCGCGGCGAGTGCAGGCGGGCGATCCTGCTGCCGCCGCGGGTGTCGTACACGGTCACCCCGGCCGGGTCGGCCACCCACAGCCGGCCTGCCGCGTCCACCTTGACTCCGGTGGCGAGGTACCTGCCGTCCGCACCCGAGGGCAGGAAGGGCACCGCGTTGCGACGGCCCGCGGGGATGCGCAGGATGCTCCCGTCACCGAACGAGGACACGTACAGGTCGCCGGTGCGGGCATCGGCGGCGAGCCCCTCGGGGTAGACCTTGTCGCCCGGCAGGACATGGGCCGTGTGGATGGCCTGCCAGGACTGGGCCTCTGTGCGGACCCGTGCTTCGCCGGTGGCGGACACGGATGCGGCTTCGGCGGTGGAGACGAGGCTCAGCGCGAGCGCGGCCGCGAGCCCTGCGGTGGTCACGGCGCGAAGCCGGAAAGCACGGGACATCTGACTCTCTTTCCATAGTGGCTGATTCACGCCGGAGCATCTGCCTCGTCGGACGCGTATTCCACTGCCTCTGCCGAAATGTGTCATGTGCGAGGGCAGTCCATCAGATCTCACCTCTGAATTCGGCCGTGACCTGACACAAGCGAGGCCGGTCGGTTCCGGAGCCCTGATGTCGTGGATAACGTCTGGGGCATCGGAACGCCTCGTCCGACCGAACTCGAATGGTCCGGTTCTGTGTGCGCCCCTCTTCTTGGCGGTGGCGTCGGCGTGGTTTCGCATTTCCCTTCCCGTTTCAAGGAGAAGAAGTGAAAGCCAGCATTTCTGGTGCCCCCGCAAAGCGTGTCAGCCGCCGTACCGCGCTGATCGCCACCGGCCTGCTGCTGGCCACGGCCGTCGGCACCGGCACCGCCGGCGCCGATCCCCAGGATGCGCAGACCGCCGAGACCCGGGCGACCTCCGCCTCGGTCGAGCGGGAAAGCGTCGTCATCAAGTGGAACAAGGCGACGTACGACGCGACGGCGGCCACGGCCGTCAACGGTCAGACCCCGCCCGCCGTGGGTGCCCGTACCTTCGCCATCGTCCACGAGGCCGTCTTCAACGCGTGGGCCCCCTACACCGCCTCCGCGCGCGGCACCCAGCTCGGCGACGACCTGCGCCAGCCCCGCTGGCAGCGCACCGAGCGCAACAAGAACAAGGCCATCTCCTACGCCGCGTACCGCGCTCTGGTCGACCTGATGCCCACCCAGAAGCCGCGCTTCGACCAGCTGATGGCGGACCTGGGCTACAACCCCGGGGACGCGAGCACCAGCCCGTACACCGCGGTCGGCGTCGGTAACACCGTGGCCGCCAAGCTGCTCGAAGTCCGGCGTGCGGACGGGGCGAACCAGCAGGGCAACTACGCCCAGCCGGCGGACCACTGGTACAAGCCCGTCAACCCGCCGCAGAAGCTCGGCGCCTTCGACAAGTCGACGGTCGTGGACCCCAACCGCTGGGTGCCGTGGACCATCGGCCCCAACACGCAGGTGTTCCAGACGCCCCACTTCGGTGAGATCACGCCGTTCGTCCTGTCCAAGGAGAAGCTGAAGTCCTTCCGTCCGGGTCCGCCGCCGGCCTACGGCTCCGCCGAGTCCAACGCGGACATCCAGAAGCTGATGGACATCAACGCGAATCTGACCGACCGGCAGAAGATGATCACGGAGTACTGGCTCGAGACGGCCGAGTCCCCGACCGGTCACCAGAACCAGTGGGCACAGTTCGTCTCCCGTCGTGACGGGAACTCGCTCGACGAGGACGTGAAGATGTTCTTCACGCTCAACATGGCGATGGGCGACGCGGGCATCGTGGTCCGCGACACCAAGGCGACCTACGACTACGCGCGGCCGCAGAGCATGATCTCCTACGCCATGGCGGGCCGACAGGTCCAGGGCTACGGCGGCCCGGGCAAGGGCACCGTCACCCTCGACGGTGCCAACTGGTACCCGTACCGCGGCATCCCGCCCTTCGCGGCCTACGTCTCCGGCCACGCGACCTGGGGTGCGACCGCGGCCGAGGTCATGAAGCTGTGGACCGGCAGCGACACGTTCGGCGACGGTGTCACCCTCAAGGCCGGCTCCTCCAAGTTCGAGCCCAACATCACGCCGAAGCAGGACGTGACACTCAAGTGGAACACCTTCACCGAGGCGTCGAAGGAGGACAGCATCTCCCGCCTGTACGCGGGCGCGCACTGGACGTTCGACGTCGAGGTGGGCGAGGAGATCGGCCGCAAGGTCGCACGTGACGCCTTCAACGTGGCCGTCGAGAAGTACATCAACGGTTCCTGATCCAGGGAATATCTGGACTGACGTGTGGGGCCGGTGCAGACCCCCGCCCGGCCCCGCACGTGAACCATCCGAATTCCCCAGTGCCGGAATTCGATGTTTCAACATGGGGGAATTGTGTTCCCCCCTGAGGGGAATCCGCGAGCCTGAAAGAGAGGACTCGATCACCATGCGAGGCAGAACCGCACTGGTTACCGGTGCGGCCGGCGGCATCGGCGAGGCAGTGGTCCGCACGCTCGCCGCACGTGGAGCGCAGGTCGCCGCCGTCGACCACGATGCGGAACGCCTGCGGCTGACCGTCAAGGCCGCCGTCGCGGAGGGGCTCACCGTCGAGGCGTTCCATGGCGATGTGACCGTGAGCGCGGAGGTCGAGACCCTCGTCGCAGACGTGGAGGCCCGGCTCGGCCCGGTCGACCTCCTCGTGAACACGGCCGGGGTGCTCCGGCTTGGCGAGGCCCGCAGTCTCAGCGACGAGGACTGGACGGCCACCTTCGCCGTGAACACCACCGGCGCCTTCTACGTCTCCCGCGCCGTCGTCAACCGCATGGTGCCGCGGCGGCACGGCGCCATCGTGACCGTGGCATCCAACGCCGCAGGCACCGCTCGCGTGGGAATGTCCGCGTATGCCGCGTCGAAGGCCGCCGTCACGATGTTCACCAAGTGCCTGGGCCTCGAGGTCGCCCGGTACGGAATCCGCGCCAACCTCGTCGCTCCCGGCTCCACCGACACCCCGATGCTGACCTCGATGTGGCAGGACGAGAGTGGCGAGAAGGCCTCGATCGACGGGGTCCCCGAGCAGTACCGCGTCGGCATACCCCTCGGCAAGCTGGCCCGCCCCGCCGACGTGGCCGAGGCGGTGGCCTTCCTCCTCTCCGACCAGGCCGGGCAGGTCACCATGCACAGCCTCACGGTGGACGGCGGCGCCGCGCTCGGTCTGTGAGCCCTGCCGCCCCGGTCCGTCTTCCGACTCCACCCGCGCCCCCCACCAGCCGAGGAGACCGTCCGTGTCAGGAATCCCCAGCATCAGCCCCTACCCCATGCCCGTGGCGGGCGCCCTTCCCTCCAACACCGTCTCCTGGAGAGTCGATCCGGACCGGGCGGTCCTCCTCGTCCACGATCTGCAGAAGTACTTCCTGGCCCCCTTCCCGGCCGGCGAGCAGCCCGTGGTGGACCTGGTGCGCAATGCCGCGGCGCTGCGCCACGCTTGCGCCGCCCACGGGATGCCCATCGCGTACACCGCCCAGCCCGGCAGCATGACACCGCAACAGCGGGGTCTGCTGCGGGACTTCTGGGGCCCGGGGATGACGGCCACCCCCGCAGACCGTGCGGTCGTCGACCCGGTCGCGCCCGCCGAGGGCGACTGGATGCTCACCAAGTGGAGGTACAGCGCCTTCTTCAAGACCGAGCTCCTGGAGCGCATGCGGTCCTCCGGACGGGACCAGCTCGTCGTCTGCGGCGTGTACGCCCATGTCGGCATCCTCGGCACGGCGCTGGAAGCCTTCGGCAACGACATCGAGACCTTCCTCGTCGCCGACGCCGTCGCCGACTTCACGTGGGCCGACCATCTGATGGCGCTGGAGTACGCGGCAGCTCGCTGCGCTCACGTCACCACCACGAAAGAGATCCTGTCGGCCCTGCCGACCCGCCACGAGGACAACAACGCTCAGGAAGGCCGATCATGACCGTGGATCCGCTCGACCGCGTCCTGGTGGACCGGCCGCCGCCCTTCGCGCTGATCAGCCGCCCTGGCACCACCGACGCCGACCGCCTCGACCTGCTACTGGGCGACGTGGTGGCGGTGCCGGATCTGGCCTCCGTACCGCTCGATCCCCCGCTGCCGGCGGCCGGGACACGGCAGGACGTGCTCGTGCTTGTGCCCTACCGGCAGATCGCGGAGCGCGGGTACGACGCACCCGACGACGGCACGCCACTGCTGGCCATGCGGATCACCGATCAGGCGGTGCTCTCGCTGGAGGACGTACGCAGGCGCATCTCCGACGCACCCGTGCCGCTCGCCGAGGGCGCCGACTTCGACGTCGACGACGACGCGTACGCCGATACTGTCCGCCGGGTCGTAGCGGATGAGATCGGCACCGGCCAAGGCGCCAACTTCGTGATCCGCCGTTCCTTCATCGCCGACATCACGGACTACTCGGTCGGCGTCGCCCTGCGTTTCTTCCGCCGTCTGCTGGAGCGGGAGACGGGCGCCTACTGGACTTTCATCGTGCACACCGGAGACCGCACTCTCGTCGGAGCCTCGCCGGAACGCCACGTCAGCGCCATGGGCGGCGATGTCGTCATGAACCCCATCAGTGGCACCTACCGCTACCCGGCCGACGGTCCCGACCTCGCCGGAGTCCTCGCGTTCCTTGACGACGCCAAGGAGCGGGACGAGCTCTACATGGTCGTTGACGAGGAACTCAAGATGATGGCCCGGATCTGCGACGGCGGAGTGCGCGCAGTCGGCCCCCGCCTCAAGGAGATGGCCCACGTCGCGCACACCGAGTACTTCATCGAGGGCCGCTCCTCCCGCGACCCGCGCGAGATCCTCCACGAGACCCTGTTCGCCCCCACCGTCACCGGTTCCCCACTGGAGAACGCCTGCCGTGTGATCCGGCGGTACGAGCCGGCCGGCCGCGGCTACTACAGCGGCGTCCTGGCCCTCATCGGCCGGGACGAACTCGCAGGACGCACCCTCGACTCCGCCATCCTCATCCGCACCGCCGACATCGACGACGGCGGCCGGGTGCGGATCGGTGTCGGCGCCACCCTGGTGCGCCAGTCCGACCCGGAGTCGGAGGTTGCCGAGACCCGGGCCAAGGCCGCAGGCCTGCTTGCCGTGCTCGGTGACACCGGACCCCGCCGCTTTGCGGCCCACACGGAGGTACGTGCGGCACTTGCCAGGCGCAACGAGTCCGTCGCCGGCTTCTGGCTGGCCGGTGAGAGCGACCGCACGCGTGCGGTTCCCGGGGTCACGGGGCGCGAGGTGCTCGTGGTCGACGCGGAAGACACGTTCACGGCCATGCTCGGCCACCAGCTGCGGGCCATGGGCGCGAAGGTGACGGTGCGCCGCTTCGACGAACCGTACGCGTTCGACCCGTACGACCTCGTGGTGCTCGGCCCCGGACCCGGTGATCCGCGCGACCGCGAGCACCCCAAGATCGCGCACCTGGGGCGGGCGGTCGACACTCTGCTCGCCGAACAGCGGCCGTTCCTTGCCGTCTGCCTCAGCCACCAGGTGCTCGCCGCCCGGCTCGGCTTCCCGCTGATCCGGCGGCGCATCCCCAGCCAGGGGCTGCAGCGTGAGATCGACCTGTTCGGGCGGCGTGAGCGAGTCGGCTTCTACAACACGTTCGCCGGCCACAGTGCCGAAGACAAGGCCGATACCCCCTTCGGAGTCGTCGAGATCAGCCGGGATCCGGCCAACGGGGAGATGCACGCCCTGCGCGGACCGGGCTTCCGGTCCATGCAGTTCCACGCCGAGTCGGTGCTCACCGAGGACGGAGTACGCATCGTGGGCGACGCGCTCACCGGACTGCTGAAGGAGCGGGCGTGAAGGCGAGGTTGCGCCGATGGGCCGCTGCCTACCAGCGGCACAGCCCGGCGGTGCTGCGGGCCAGTGTGGGACTGCTGTACGTGTGGTTCGGAGTGCTGAAGTTCGTGCCCGGCATGAGCCCGGCGGAGGGCATGGCCACCGAGTGCATGTCCCGTATGACGTCCGGAACCGTACCTGCCGAAGTGTCGGGGCCGTTGCTCGCGCTGATGGAAGTGCTGATCGGGGCAGGCCTGGTCACCGGGCTGCTGCCACGCCTGACCATGGGGGCCTTCCTCGTTCACATGGGCGGGGTATTCGCCGCGCTGGCGATCATGGCTGACGCCGTATGGGTGCACGCCCCCTTCGCACCCACGATGGAGGGCCAGTACATCCTCAAGAACATCGTGCTGATCGCAGCCTGCCTCGCGGTCGCCACCCGCCCGTCCGGGGGCAGCCGGATCGCAGCAGGAGGAAAGCCCCTGGACCCGGGGACGCCCCGTGCGCCGGACCTGCCCGCCTTGCACCACATGACGTCGAAGGGTCCTTGAGCCGTGGTGGACACACTGATCGCCGGTGGTGGCATCGGTGGCCTCGCCGCCGCCGTGTCCCTCGCCGACCGCGGGCGCGAGGTCACCGTGCTCGAGCGCCGGGACACCTTCACCGAGCTCGGTGCCGGAATCCAGATGGCCTCCAACGCCTTCCACGCCCTGGACCGGCTCGGAGTGGGCGAGCGCGTGCGCGAGCGGGCCGTCCACATCGACGAACTGCGCTTCATGGACGGCACCACGGGGGAGAAGGTGGCCGCCCTGCCGCTCGGCGCCGCATATGAGAACCGCTTCGGCGGCCCGTACGCCGTCGTACACCGGGCCGACCTGTACGAGCCGCTGCTCGATGCCTGCCGGGCCCACCCGCGGATCACACTGCGCACCGGCGCTGACGTCGTCGCATACGAGCAGGGCGCCGGCACGGCGACCGCCGTCCTGCGCGGCGGGGAACGTGTCCGAGGCGTGGCCCTGATCGGAGCGGACGGCATTCGCTCCGCGATCCGGGGCCAACTCGTCGGGGACGGCGAGCCCAGGGTGTCCGGTCACACCATCTACCGCTCCGTGATCCCCATGGAGGAGGTGCCAAGTGACCTCCGCTGGAACAGCGTGACCTTGTGGGCGGGCTCCAAGTGGCACTTCGTCCACTACGCGATCCGGGAGGGCCGGTACCTCAACCTTGCCGCGACCCGGGACGACGGCGCTCGCGACCCCGTCTCCGGCAGGCCGACACAACACGCGGACGTTCTCGCCGAGTTCCCGGAGACGGTCGGGGTCCCGCGTCGGCTCCTGGAGCTGGGACGGGACTGGAAAACCTGGGTCCTGTGCGACCGCGACCCGGTCGACGGGTGGACCGACGGGCGCGTCACCCTGCTCGGCGACGCCGCCCACCCCATGTTGCAGTACGCCGCCCAGGGCGCCTGCCAGGCCCTTGAAGACGCCGTCGCCATAGGGGAATTCCTGGACCGCCCCGACGGGGACGTGCAGCAGGGCTTGGAGGAGTACGGCGCGTCTCGCCGAGAGCGCACGGCCCGGGTCCAGCTCGCGGCCCGCTTCATGGGCACACACATGTATCACCCGGCGGGCACGGCGGCGGCGGAGCGCAACGCGCTGCTGGCGTCGTTGTCGGCCGAGGACCTCTACGACCGGCTTGCCTGGCTGCACGGCGTGGCGTACCCGACCACGTCCGCCACCACTTGAGAACGGGAGCACCCACCTCATGACCAACGTCGCCGTCATCTACTACTCGTCGACCGGCAATGTCCACAGGATGGCCGAGGCGGCGGCCGCGGCCGCCGAGAAGGCCGGGGGCTCGGTGCGGCTGCGCCGGGTGGCGGAGCTCGCTCCCGCCGAGGCGATCGCCGAGAACCAGAGCTGGGCCGACCACCTGGCTGCCACGGAGCACGTCCCCGAGGCGGTCCTGGACGACCTGGCGTGGGCCGACGTGATCCTCTTCGGCACACCGACCCGCTTCGGCCTGCCGGCGGCCCAGCTCAAGCAGTTCATCGACACCGCGGGCGGCCTCTGGTTCCAGGGCAAGCTGGCGAACAAGGTCGCCTCGTCCTTCACGTCGACCTCGGCGGCCCACGCGGGGCAGGAGGCCACGCTGCTCGCCCTGAACAACACCTTCTACCACTGGGGTGCGGTGATCGTGCCGCCCGGTTTCGCCGACCCGGTGCAGTTCGGCGAGCTGAACGGCAACCCGTACGGCGCGAGCAGCGTCTCGGGCAACGCCCCCGACAACGTGGCGGAGGACAATCTCGCCGCCGTCGAGTTCCAGGCACGTCGGGCCGTGGAGATCGCGGCTGCGCTGAAGCGTGGCCTGGCGGCCTGAGCCGACCGTGTGTGGCCCAGGCCTCCGGCGCGGGTTGGTGGGTGGTCAAGCAAGAGCACGCCGGCTCTCCGGAATCGGCCACAACCGGTCCGCTCGTGGGCTCCAGGTCGAGGCGATGTGCTGGTGCGGGGCCCGTGCCACGCACAACGCCCGCACGGTGGGTGGCGAGATGTCGTGGAGGGCGAGCAGGTCGCCGTCGGCGACGTCAACCGTTCCTCGGAGGAGATCGGCTATGAGGTCCTCTGCCGCCACCACCGCAAGCGGACGACCTCGGCCGCCGCCCACGCGGGCGCCCTCTCCCCGGACGTCCTCCCGGTCAACCACTCCCGGGCCGTCTCTTTCGGATCTTGCCTAACCGGCCAGATCCACAAGAGACGACCTAGCCCGGCGACCCGACGAGGGTGAAGACCGCGCCCTCCGGGTCCGCGACCGTGGCCTGGCGGCCGCGCAGGCCCTCGCGGGGCGGGTCGATGACGCGGCCGCCGAGGTCGGCGACGCGGGCCGTGGCCGCGTCGGTGTCCGCCACCTCGAAGTACGCCATCCAGTGCGGGCCGCGGTCGTGCGGCAGCGAGCGGCCCACGCCGTGCACCGCGGCCACCGGCCGGCCCTCCAGGTTGAGGGTCAGGTAGTCGAAGTCCTCGGTGGCCGTGCTGTGCGCAAGCGCCTCGTGGCCGAAGACGTGCTCGTAGAACTTGCCGACCGTCGAGGTGTCCTGGGTGACCAGCTCGTTCCAGATGGGGGTGCCCGGTCCGCCGGGCAGCCGGGTGCCCATGCGGCTCTGCGCCTGCCACAGCCCGAAGATCGCGCCCAGCGGGTCGGAGCAGATCGCCACCCGCCCCGCGATGCCCGCGTCCAGCGGGCCCACCGCGACCGTGCCGCCGCACGAACGCACCGACTCGGCGGTCGCGTCGGCGTCGTCCGTGGCGAGGTACGTCGTCCAGGCCACCGGAAGATGCCGGTCCGGCGGCATCTCGCCGATCCCGGCCACCTCCCGGCCGTTCAGCACGGCGCGTACGTACGGGCCGAGCTGCTCGGGTCCCGGTACGTACTCCCAGCCGAACAGGTCGGCGTAGAAGTCCTCGGTGGTTCCGAGCCCGTGCACCATGAGGCTCACCCAGCACGGGGTACCGGGCGTGCGCCGGGTTGCTTCCGCTGCCTCGGTCATGTCAGCCGTCTCCTCCGTCGTGCCGCTTACCGGTGCTGATGCTTCCACTCCGGAGGACCCCGCGCGCCCCGACCGCGCCGCATCGCGGGGTCCTGGCGCGGAGTTGACCGGATCGGTGCGCCCGCCGATGACGGGCTTGTTACGCCGGTTCCGGGCGGGGAGGAAGATGGCCGGCATGACTGCGACACATGCGATCCTCTCCGCCGCCGAGCTGAGGAACGAGCTGGCGGGCTCCCGGCCGCCGGTGCTGCTGGACGTCCGCTGGCAGCTCGGCGGCCCCGACCAGCGGCCCGCCTACGAGGAAGGACACCTGCCCGGCGCGGTGTACGTCGACCTCGACCGCGAACTGGCAGGTCCGCCGGGGGCCGGCGGGCGCCACCCGCTGCCGGACCCGGAGGCCTTCGGGGCGGTGATGCGGCGGGTCGGCGTCTGCGCGGACGTGCCCGTCGTTGTGTACGACGGCGGCCAGGGCTGGGCGGCCGCCCGGGCGTGGTGGCTGCTGCGCTGGACGGGTCACCCGAACGTGCGGGTCCTGGACGGGGGATTGGCGGCGTGGACGGCGGCCGGAGGTGGGGTGACGGCCGATCGGGTGACTCCCGAGGAGGGTGATTTCAAGCCAACTCCGGGTGCGGTCGGGCTGCTGGACGCGGATGCGGCGGCCGTACGGGCGCGCGAAGGGGTACTCCTCGACGCCCGGGCGGGGGAGCGGTACCGCGGCGAGGTCGAGCCGATCGACCCGGTCGGCGGCCACATCCCGGGCGCGCTGTCGGCGCCGACCACGGAGAACGTGGGCGCGGACGGGCGCTTCCTGCCCGCGGACGCGCTGCGTGCCCGGTTCGAGGGCCTCGGGGCCTCCGAGGGCGGCCCGGTGGGCGTGTACTGCGGCTCGGGGGTCTCCGGAGCCCACGAGGTCCTCGCGCTGGAGGTGGCCGGCATCGCGTCCGACCTCTACGCGGGCAGCTGGTCGGAGTGGTCCTCGGACCCGGCCCGCCCGGTGGCCACGGGACCCGACCCCCAGTAGGGGGCCTGCCGGCAGGCGAGGCGTACCGCCGCCGGGTCGTCCCCGGCGGCGGTGCTACTCCTGCTTCTTGCGGCGGGTGCCGAAGACGATCTCGTCCCAGCTCGGCACCGCCGCGCGCCGCCCGGGGCGGACCCCGTCGGCCTCGGCCTGGCGGTCGGTGGTGCCCGTCAGGCGGTCGCGGTGGCCCGCCACCGTACGGGGCATCAGGACGTCGGCGTACGCCGAGCCCGCGCCCGCCGAGGCGGCCGGGGCCGGCGGCTCCTCCGCCTCCGGTTCCGTCGCCGGGGCGTCGGTGCGCTCGGGGACCACCATGTCGCCGCGGAAGCTCGGGACCGCCTCCAGCAGGCTCGTCAGCGTGTCCCGCTCCTCCTCCGGGTCCGGCGCGGGCGCCGGCCTGTTGTCCGGCCGCTCCAGCTGCCGGTCCAGGGCGCGGTCCAGCGGACGGTCGCGCGGCAGCCGCGCGATCCTCGGCACGAAGGGGAAGCTCGGCTCCGGCGTCGCCGGCAGGTCCTCCGACTCGCCGATCAGGGAACGGGCCTCGTCGTCCACGGCCACGACCAGCCGGCGGGGCGGGTCGTAGGTCCAGCTCGCCGAGTGCGGCTCGCCCGCGACCCGGTAGACGAGGAGGACCTCCCAGGTGCCGTCGTCGCGGCGCCAGGAGTCCCACTGCACGGATTCCTTCTCGGCCCCGCGCAGGGTCAGCCGCTCCTGCACGGCCTCGCCGAGCTGCGGCCCCGTGTTCTCGCCGGGACGGCGCACCGGGGTCTTGCGGGCCCGCTCGGCCATGAAGGCGCGCTCGGCGAGCACGGGGCCCTCGAAGCGGCGTACGCGGTCGACGGGGATGCCGGCGAGTTGAGCGACCTCCTCCGCGGAGGCACCGGCCCGTATGCGGGCCTGGATGTCGCGGGGGCGGAGGTGGCTCTCGACCTCGATCTCGATCTGGTTCAGGCGCGCGCGGTCGTTGCGCACGGCAGCCCGCAGCCGTTCGTCGATCGGAAGCGTGTACTCCGTGCTGTCCCCAGCCTTGAGCACCAGTCGTGTGCCGTCATTTGAGACGGCCACGACACGCAGTTCGGGCATGGGGACCTCCCGGGTGGTGCCTGCCGACGTCACGTGCGTCGCTGCTTCCGCTAGTCGAGTGTGGCCTGCCCGGGTGCAGCCTGCCACAACCTTGCCGAGTTAAACCGGCGTGTCGGGCATGCGCCCTTGATCGCCGTTATGGCACGGTTACCTGTTGGGCACGCACAGTGACCGAACGGTTACTGTGCGCAGCAGGAGCCCGTGCAATACCGCGGCATCACCGGTCTTGAGTGCCGTTCTCCATCAGTCGGCCCCCTCTCCCGAGTCCGGACATCCGAAAGGAAGGACGGCCCCAGGGCTCGCCACAGTACTCCATTCGGGCCACCTGGGTGGACCGCCGCGCCGCCGAACTTCTCCCGGACGGCGGGAGTTGGGCTGCCCTCCGCCGGGTCCTGCCTGCACCCCCGTCCGATTTCGGGTGTCTTGCTTCACACAATCACCAGAAACGGAACTATCTGCTTCGCTCAGCGGTCGGTAACTGCTGGAAGAGGAGAAGCGTGAGAGGCGGGACACACACGGGATGCCGAAGGGTCAGAAGACGACGCAGGACGCCGGGGACGCACCGGAGAAGAAGAAGCTCGACCTGAGCGCGGCCCAGGTCGCGGGCTCCTCCCTCGCCACCGTGGCGGCCGCCCTGCTCGCCTCGAAGATGGGCGTCTACGGGACCATCCTCGGGGCCGGCGTGGTCAGCGTCGTCGCCACCGCGGGCGGACCCGTCATCCAGCACTTCTTCCGGCGCACCGGCGACCAGCTGCGCGAGAGCTCCCGGACCGGGGCCCGCCGGGTGCCGCCGCCCCGCGCGGAGCGGGAGCCCGCCCGTGCCATGACGGCACCACCCACGGCCGCGCCCGCAGGGGAGTCCGGCGAGGAGTCCGGCGAGGAGTTCGGCGAGGCCACCGTGCACGGCGCCCGGGTACGGGGCTGGAAGCGCACCGCGGTGGCCTCCGGAGCGGCCTTCGCCCTCGCCATCGGCGGCCTCGGCACCTACGAGGCGATGGCCGGCACCTCCGTCAGCAGCGGCGGCGGCACCCTCTTCTCCGGCGGCACCCACAAGGCCGGCCAGGACCGGCCCACGACGCCCCGGGAGGAGCCGGCGGGCGGCGGGAAGGGCGGCAGGACCCCCGGGTCGGGCGCCACTCCCGGCTCCCCGCCCGCGCCCGGCGGCCCGAGCCCGAGCCACGACGCGAGCGGGAGTCCACGTCCCGACCCCAGCCCCTCCGGTTCCGGGGGCCCGACGCCCGGCCCCTCCCCCTCGAAGGAGACGCCGGCGCCGACACCTCCGTCGCCGACCCCGCCCCCGAGTCCTGACGCGTCGACACCGGCCGCGCGGCAGGGCACTCCCTGACGCCACGTGATGCCGGGCGGCCCCGGCCGGACCTCAGTCGCCCAGGACGCGCCGCAGGTAGTCGTTGCCGAAGACCCGGCCCGGGTCGAGCCGGTCGCGCAGCGCGGTGAACTCGCCGAACCGCGGATAGACCCGCGCGAAGTACTCCGCGTCCCGCGTGTGCACCTTGCCCCAGTGCGGCCGGCCGCCGTGCGCGGTGAAGATGCGCTCGGCCGCGGTGAAGTAGGCCTGGTACGGGGTGCCCCTGTACATGTGCACCGCGACGTACGCCGTCTCTCGCCCCGAGGCCGTCGACAGCGTGATGTCGTCCGCCGGAGCCGTCCGCACCTCCACCGGGAAGCTGATCCGTAGCCTTGAGCGGTCGACCATCGCGCGCAGCTCCCGCAGCGCCTCGACCACCCGCTCGCGCGGAAGGGCGTACTCCATCTCCACGAACCGCACCCGCCGCGGGCTGGTGAACACCTTGTACGGGATGTCCGTGTAGGTGCGCGCCGACAGGGCGCGGCTGGCCACGCGGGCGATGGAGGGGATGGTGGCGGGCACCGCGCGGCCCAGCGAGTTCACGACCTGGAAGAGGCCGTTGGAGAGGAGCTCGTCCTCGACCCAGGCGCTCACCGGTCCGGGCGGGGCGGCGGGGCCCTGGCTGCGGTTGTTCCGCTTGGTGTTGCAATTCCCGGTGTGCGGGAACCAGTAGAACTCGAAGTGCTCGTTCTCCGCGAAGTGCTCCTCGAACTCCGAGGTCACCCGGTCGAAGCCCATGGGCTCCTCACGGGCGGTCAGGAAGAAGACCGGCTCGACGGCGAAGGTGATCGCGGTGACGATGCCGAGCGCGCCGATGCCGATCCGGGCCGCCGCGAAGACCTCGGCATTCTCCTTCTCCGAGCAGACGAGCAGCCGGCCGTCGGCGGTGACCAGCTCCAGGCCGCGGATCTGGGCGGCGATGGACGCCGAGTCGCGGCCGGTGCCGTGGGTGCCGGTGCTGGTGGCGCCGGAGACCGTCTGCTCCATGATGTCGCCCATGTTGGTCAGCGACAGGCCCTCCCGGGCCAGGGCCCGGTTCAGATCCCTGAGGACCGTGCCCGCCTCCACCGTGACGGTGCCGGCGGCCCGGTCGATGGCCCGGATCCCGGCCAGGGCCTGGGGGCGTACGAGCACCCCGTCGGTCGCGGCGGCCGCGGTGAAGGAGTGGCCGCTGCCGACCGCCTTCACCCGCAGTCCCTCTTCGGCGGCCCGGCGGACCGCCTCCTGGAGCTCCCCGACCGAGGCCGGGGTCACCACGCGGGCGGGCGTGGCGGTGACGTTGCCCGCCCAGTTATGCCACGTGGTGCCCGGCCTGCTGTTCCCTGCTGTCCCCGCTGTCGCCGTCGCCATCGCTAGAGGGCTCCTCCCCTTGCGCCGGCCTCGTCAGCCGGCGGTATCCCGCGAACGCCACCGCCGCCGCGGCCACCCCCGCCGAGATGGAGACGACGTACCCGGTCCGCGCGTCGGCCGCGTCCACGACCCAGCCGGTCACGGAGGACCCGAGCGCGATGCCGACCGCGAGGCCGGTGCTGATCCAGGTCATGCCCTCGGTCAGCTTCGCGTGGGGTACGTGCGCCTCGATCAGGGCCATCGTGGTGATCATCGTGGGAGCGATGGCGAGGCCCGAGACGAAGAGCGCCACGGCCAGAAACGGAAGGTTCCCGGCCAGTAGGAGGGGGATCATACTCACGGCCATCGCACATACGCCCAGTACCCAACGGAGTTCCGTCCGGCCTTTGAGATGCAGCAGGCCGAAGACGATGCCGGCCAGGCAGGAGCCGAGGGCCCAGACGGCCAGGATGAAGCTCGCCGAGGACTTGCTGCCCTGCTCCTCCGCGAAGGCCAGGGTGGCCACGTCGATGGAGCCGAAGATCGCGCCGGTCGCCACGAAGGTCGCGGTCAGCACCTGCAGGCCCGGCGAGCGCAGGGCCGAGGTGCGTTCCACGCTCTTGTCGCGCGGGTGCGGGGCGGGCTCGGTCGAGGTCTGGGCGGTGAGCAGCCAGACGCCGACCATCAGGCAGACGGCGGCGATCAGCGGCCCGGCCTCCGGGAACCAGGTGGTGGACAGTCCGATGGCGAGGATCGGGCCGAAGATGAAGCAGACCTCGTCCACCACCGACTCGAAGGAGTACGCGGTGTGCAGCTCGCGCGGGGAGTCCCGGTAGATGACGGTCCAGCGGGCGCGGATCATCGAGCCGACGCTGGGCACGCAGCCCGCGATCGCGGCGCAGACGAAGAGCGTCCAGTCCGGCAGGCCGTACGCGGCGGCCAGCAGCAGCCCGGTGACCGCCGCCACGGAGATCAGGGTCGCGGGCCGCAGGACCCGCCGTTGGCCGTACTGGTCCACGAGCCGGGAGACCTGGGGGCCGATGACCGCGGCGGCGAGCGCCAGCGTGCCGGTGAGCGCGCTGGCCATGGCGTAGCGGCCGGTGATCTCGGAGATCATCGTGAGGATGCCCACGCCGACCATGGAGATCGGCAGCCGGCCTATGAGGCCGGCGGCGCTGAACCCTTTGGTGCCGGGGGCCGCGAAGATGGCGCGATAGGGACTGGGCAAGGGCCCTCCGTAAGGGACGTCGTGGGCCCATACAGGTTACGACCGCCTACCGGGCACCCGCACGGGGAACGTTCCGGACGCGGAACTAAGGTTTACCTTACCTTTGCCGCTCGCCTGCTCCTGGCCGGGCCGCTTCTCCCGCGGGGACGCCGGGTGGCAGGATTCGAGGCATGTCAGACCAGCTCCTCCCGCCCGCCGGCGGGCCCGCCGCCCCGTACGACGCCCTCCTGCTGCTGTCCTTCGGCGGCCCCGAGGGACCCGACGACGTCGTGCCGTTCCTGGAGAACGTCACGCGCGGGCGCGGCATCCCGCGCGAGCGGCTCAAGGAGGTCGGGCAGCACTACTTCGGCTTCGGCGGGGTCAGCCCGATCAACGGGCAGAACCGCGCGCTGCTGGACGCGCTGCGCAAGGACTTCGCCGGGCACGGGCTGGACCTGCCGGTCTACTGGGGCAACCGGAACTGGGCCCCGTACCTCACCGACGTGCTGCGGGAGATGGTCGCCGACGGCCGGCGCCGGATCGCGGTGCTCGCGACCAGCGCGTACGCCTCGTACTCGGGCTGCCGGCAGTACCGCGAGAACCTCGCCGACGCACTGGCCACCCTCGCCGAGGAGGGGCTGGAGCTGCCGCAGGTCGACAAGCTGCGGCACTACTTCAACCACCCCGGCTTCGTGCAGCCCATGATCGACGGGGTGCTGGCCTCGCTCGCCGCGCTGCCCGAGGAGGTCCGGGACGGGGCCCACCTCGCCTTCACCACCCACTCCATCCCGACGGCCGCCGCGGACGCCTCCGGCCCCGTGGAGGACCACACCGGGGGCGGCGAGGGCGGCGCCTACGTCAAGCAGCACCTCGACGTCGCCCGCGTGATCGCGGACGAGGTGGCCGCACGGACCGGGACCGCCCACGCCTGGCAGCTCGTCTACCAGTCCCGCAGCGGCGCCCCGCACATCCCGTGGCTGGAACCGGACATCTGCGACCACCTGGAGGCCCTGCACGCCGAGGGCGCCCCCGCCGTCGTGATGGTGCCCATCGGCTTCGTCTCCGACCACATGGAAGTCCTGTACGACCTGGACACCGAGGCCACCGCCAAGGCCGCCGAACTGGGCCTGCCCGTCGCGCGCTCCGCGACCGTCGGCGCCGATCCGCTGTTCGCCGGGGCCGTACGGGAGCTGGTGCTGGAGCGGGCCGCCAAGGAGCGCGGGGAGCCGGCCGCGGAGTGCTGGGTGGGCACGCTGGGGCAGAGCCACGACCTGTGCGCGGTGGGCTGCTGCCCGGCGCGCAGCCCCCGGCCGGCGGCCGCGGGCGCCGACAGTCCGTACGCCTAGGAAGAGGAACCGTGATCTCCGAAGAGCTGAAGGCAGAGCTGCTGGACGTGGGCCTGGAGGCCGCCCGGCAGGCCGGGGCTCTGCTGCGCGACGGCCGGCCGGCCGATCTGGCGGTGGCGGCGACGAAGACCAGCCCGATCGACGTGGTGACCGAGATGGACATCGCGGCGGAGAAGCTGATCACCGGAATCCTCGCCGAACGGCGGCCCGGGGACGGGCTGCTGGGCGAGGAGGGCGCGGACACGCAGGGGACGAGCGGGGTGCGCTGGGTCGTCGACCCGCTCGACGGCACCGTGAACTACCTCTACGGGCTGCCGAGCTGGGGCGTGTCCATCGCCGCCGAGTACGAGGGCGAGACCGTGGTGGGCGTCGTGGCGGCGCCGATGCGCGGGGAGACGTACCACGCGGTGCTCGGCGGCGGGGCCTGGCTGGGCACGGCGCGCCTCGCGTGCCGGCCGGCGGCGCCGCTGGACCAGGCACTGCTCGGCACGGGCTTCGCGTACGTGCAGACCCGGCGGGCCCGTCAGGCCGGGATCGCGGCCCGGATCATCCCGCTGGTACGGGACATCCGGCGGGGCGGGTCGGCGGCGCTGGACCTGTGCGACGTGGCCGCCGGGCGGCTCGACGGGTACTACGAGCGGGGGCTGAACCCCTGGGACCTGGCCGCCGGCGAGCTGATCGCGCGCGAGGCGGGCGCCCTGACGGGCGGCCGGCCGGGGGAGCGGGCCTCGGGAGAGCTGGCCCTGGCCGCCACCCCCGCCGTGTTCGCCTCGCTGCAGCCGCTGCTGGAGGAGTCCGGGGCCTGGCACGACTGACCGGCCCCCGCGGCCCCCGGGTCCGGTCACGCCGGGCCGGGCCGCCGCAAGCACGCGAACCCCGGGGGGCCCGGGGGGGGGGGGGGGGGGGGGGGTTGGTGGGGGGGGGGGGGGGGGGGGGGGGGGGAGGGGGTGGTGGGGGGGGGGCTTCTTGGGGGGACCACCCAAAACA